>CALXHO010000064.1 GCA_944388125.1 uncultured Gemmiger sp.
GAGCTGGCCGACGGTCTGTCCATCGACCTGAACAAGGTCACCAAGAAATACGAGGGCCTGGACGGCACCGAGCTGGCTATCTCCGAGAGCCAGGAGCGCATGGCCGTGGCCGTCGCTGCCGATGACGCCGATGCCTTCATCGCCCTGGCCGCTGAGGAGAATTTGGAGGCCAACATCGTCGCCACCGTCACCGAGGAGCCCCGCATGAAGGAGTTCTGGAACGGCCAGGCCATCGTCGACCTGTCCCGTGAATTCCTGTCCTCCAACGGCGCCGAGCGCCATGCCGACGCCCATGTCCTGCCCGGCCGCGTCTGGCAGCCCCAGTGGTCCGGCCGCACCTTCCCTGAGAAGATGCACTCCCTGGTCACCGACCTGAACGTCTGCAGCCAGAAGGGTCTTGGCGAGCGCTTTGACTCCACCATCGGTGCCGCCACCGTGCTGATGCCCTACGGCGGCAAATATCAGCTGACCCCCACCATGGCCATGGTGGCAAAACTCCCCGTGGACGGCGAGACCACCACCTGCTCCGGCATGTCCTGGGGCTTCAACCCCTATCTCACCGAGGCCGACCCCTACCGCGGCGCTTACATGGCCGTGGTGGAGAGCGTGACCAAGCTGGTCTGCGCCGGCTTCCGCCATACCAACGCCTACCTGACCTTCCAGGAATACTTTGAGCACATGGGAACCCAGCCCGAACGCTGGGGCAAGCCTCTGGCCGCTCTGCTGGGCGCGCTTGACGCCCAGATGGGCCTGGGCATCGCCTCCATCGGCGGCAAGGACAGCATGTCCGGCAGCTTTGAGGGTCTGGATGTTCCTCCCACTCTCGTCAGCTTTGCTACCGCCATCGGTGACACCCGCAGCGTGGTCAGCGCCGAGTTCAAGAAGGCAAACAGCGCGGTAGTCATCCTGCGTCCCCAGTACAAGGACGGTCTGCCCACCATCTCCAGCCTGCTGGCCAACTACTTCATCGTCGAGCAGATGATCGACGAGGGCAAGGTCCTGGCCGCCGCCACCCCGGGCTACGGCGGTGTGGCCGAGGCCCTCTTCAAGATGTGCGTGGGCAACCATGTAGGTCTCAACCTGAGCGACAAAGTCAGCATGCAGGAGCTGTTCACCCCCTGCTACGGCGCCATCATCCTGGAACTGCTGGATGCTTCCGCCGGTCAGTTCCTGGGCTTCACCACTGTGGACTACGAGCTGGTAGCCGGCGGCGAGGCAGCCGATCTGGCTGCCCTGCAGGAAGTCTGGGAGGCCAAGCTGGAGCCGGTCTTCCCCTACCGCAAGGCCGGCGATGCGGTTCCTGCCCTGAGCTACGACTGCAAGCGCCAGGTGGCTCCCGCCGTCCGTCTGGCAACGCCCAAGGTCATCATCCCCGTCTTCCCCGGCACCAACTGCGAGTACGACACCGCCCGTGCCTTCCGCCGTGCCGGCGGTGACCCGCATATCCTCGTCCTCAAGAACCTGACCCCCGCCGACGTGGCCGAAAGCTGCGAGGCTCTGGTCAAGGCGCTGGATGAGTCCCAGATTCTCATGTTGCCGGGCGGCTTCTCCGGAGGCGACGAGCCCGACGGCAGCGCCAAGTTCATCACCGCTTTCTTCCGGGCGCCCGCTGTGGCAGACGCCGTCAACCGTCTGCTCAACGAGCGCGAAGGTCTGGCTCTGGGCATCTGCAACGGCTTCCAGGCTCTCATCAAGCTGGGCCTTGTCCCCTACGGCGAGATCCGGCCCATCACAGAGGACGACCCGACCCTGACTTTCAACACCATCGGTCGCCACCAGAGCATGCTGGTTCGCACCCGCGTAGCTTCCACCAAGAGCCCCTGGCTGTCCGAGTGCAGCGTCAACGACGAGCACCTCATTGCCATCAGCCACGGCGAGGGCCGCTTTGTCTGCAATGACGCCCTGCTCAAGCAGCTCATCGACAATGGTCAGATTGCCACCCAGTATGTCGATCTGAACTGTGTGCCCACTATGGACCAGCGCTACAACCCCAATGGCAGTGTGCTGGCCATCGAGGGTATCTGCAGCCCGGACGGCCGTGTCCTGGGCAAGATGGGCCACAGCGAGCGCAGCGGCGACGAGCTGTACAAGAACGTGGGCGGCGACAAGTATCAGCCGCTGTTTGAGGGCGGCGTCAACTACTTCAAGCTGTAATCGCCCACCCGTTGCAAAGAAAGTGAGGGATTGGTATGGACATGGGCTTCGGAGTCGGCACCCTGCTTGCCGCCTGGAATATAATCTACGGTGCAGCACGGTTTGCCTTTTACATTCTGGGTATCGTGTGCATGATCAAATACCTGTCCGGCCGCCGCAACTGAGTTCCATAAACGCCGCACTTTTGAATGCGCGCCATCCCGCCACACAGAAAGAGGTTACTATTTATGCCGCATGATCGTTATATTTCCCCCTTCTCCACCCGCTATGCCTCGGACGAGATGCAGTTTCTCTTCTCCGACGACAAGAAGTTCCGCACCTGGCGGCGGCTGTGGATCGCACTGGCCAAGGCCGAACAGCGCCAGGGCCTGGACATCACCGACGAGCAGATCGCCGAGCTGGAGGCCCACAAGGACGACGTCAACTATGAGGAGGCCGCTGCCCGTGAAAAGCTGGTCCGCCACGACGTCATGAGCCACGTCTACGCTTACGGCCTGCAGTGCCCCCATGCCAAGGGCATCATCCATCTGGGCGCCACCAGCTGCTATGTGGGCGACAACACCGACATCATCATTATGCGTGACGCTCTGCAGCTGGTGCGCAAGAAGCTGATCGGTGTGCTGGCCAACCTGTCCGCCTTTGCCAAGGAATACAAGGACATGCCCTGCCTGGCCTACACCCACTGCCAGCCCGCCCAGCTGACCACTGTGGGCAAGCGCGCTACCCTGTGGATGAACGAGCTGTACATGGATGTCTGCGAGATCGACCACCAGATCAGCCAGCTGGCTCTGCGTGGCGTCAAAGGCACCACCGGCACCCAGGCCAGCTTTATGGAGCTGTTCGGCGGGGATTCCGCCAAGGTCAAGGCCGTGGAAGCCGATGTCTGCGCCCAGATGGGCTTTGACAAGGTGGTCCCCGTGTGCGGCCAGACTTACAGCCGCAAGGTGGACTACAATGTGTTGTCCGCCCTGGCAGGCCTTGCCCAGAGTGCCATGAAGATGGCTACCGACATCCGTCTTTTGGCCAACTTCAAGGAGATGGAGGAGCCGTTTGAGAAGAACCAGATCGGGTCCTCCGCCATGCCCTACAAGCGCAACCCCATGCGCTGCGAGCGCATCTGCGCCCTGGCCCGCTACCTGATGATCGACGTGCTGAACCCGGCCGTGACCGCCGGCACCCAGTGGTTTGAGCGCACTCTGGACGACAGCGCCAACAAGCGCATTGCCATGGCCGAGGGCTTCCTGGCTGCCGATGCCATCCTGAACATCCTGCTCAACGTCTCCGACGGTCTGGTGGTGTATCCCAAGGTCATCCGCAGCCGCGTCATGGCGGAGCTGCCTTTCATGGCCAGCGAGAACATCATGATGAAGGCCGTCAAGAAGGGCGGCGACCGTCAGGAGCTGCACGAGCGCCTGCGTGAGCATGCCGTGGCTGCCGCTGCCGTGGTCAAGCAGGAGGGCAAGCCCAACGACATGATCGCCCGCGTGGAGGCGGACCCCGCCTTTGGTCTGACCCGCGAGGAGATCGAGGCGGAGCTGTCCCCCAAGGCGTTCACCGGCCGCGCACCCGAGCAGGTGGAAGAATACCTGCGCGACGTCATCCAGCCGCTGCTGGACGCCAACCCCGAAGATGTGGGCCTGAAGGCAGAACTGAGCGTCTGATCCTTTTCCCGCCTTTCTGTGTGGCGTTCCCCTGAATCCTCTATGTGGGCTACACAGTATATTTCCGTAACTTCAAGCGGCGCACCGCTGCGTTCGCCCTCTGGTCGGTTTTTCTGCCGTCCGGGTTCGGGCTCCGTGCGGTGCGCCGCTTTTGGATTGCCGCGGCGCCGGAACTTTTGCCGGAACTTTTGCCGGAACTTTTGATGACACCGGAGGTTTTTCCCCATGCTGCAAAGACGTCCTTCTTCTATTGCCACTATGCTGGGCATCGTTGTGCTGGTGGCTGTGGTGCTCGTGCTGCTGATGCAGCCCGGCCGCACCCCGGTCCAGCCCGCCGATTTCACTGCCCTGTCCGCCGATGCATCCTACACGGCCAAATCCTCCTCCACCGGGGATGGCTTTACCCTGACCGTGAATCTGGACGATCCCGCTTCTGCCGCCGGGCAGACGGTCTATCAGGGCAGCTACGGCAGCATTGTGCTGGAAGCGGTGACCGATGTGAGCGAAACCGGCTGCACCCTGCAGTTTGCCTCCTCCGGCGGGCAGGATGCCGACGGCAAAGCCTGCCTGGTATCCGGCGCGCTGCCCGGGGAGGAGGGGCTGATGACGGCAGAGATAAGCCTCTCCCCCGCCGGCTGGCATGCCGAATTCGGGACGGAGGCTGCTTTTACCAGCACCGGCAATACCTTTTCCCTCCACATGACGGAGGGGAACTCTGCCGATGCCGCCACGCCCGAAAATGCTTCCCGTCAGGTAACGCTGACGCTGCGCAATCTGCCGCAGATCGTCTTTACGGCAAAGAAATAGTTTTCTCTCTTCCTGTATCACACAACTGCAAAAACCTCCCGCCCAGGCATGCTGACCCGGGCGGGAGGTTTTTGTGTATGATTCGAGAACAGGCATTCAAGGGAACACCGTACTACTGGGCGGCGGAGATGCTGTCGGCGGCCACCACGCCGGACTCGGCCAGGCGGTCCATGCCTTCCTCATAGCTGGGGGCGGTGGCGTCGGTGAGGGTGAGGCTATAATAGGCAAAGTCGTAGCCTGCGTCGGTCAGCACCCGCTTGAGGTCGGCCAGCACGGTGTCCACATCCGCCTGGGTAGGGGTGGTGGGCCAGACGCCGGTGATGCTCAATTTGGTGGGGATCTTTTGCAGCAGGGATTTGTCAAAGGAGGCATCCAGGGGCAGAAGATCGGCGTACTCCTGGGGCATGACGCTGCTGTCCTCGGTATATCCCAGCTGGATGTCGCAGCTGCGCTGTTCTGCGCCGTAGGTCCCCGCAAACTGGTACTGGGGCAGTTCCTTTTGCAGCACTTCCTCCACGGCGGCGGCAGCTTCCTCGCCCATGCGGTATGCGGTGTTCCAGCGGCGCTCCACCATCTGTTCGTGGCGGGACAGGCCTTCCATACCGCCTTCATCGCTGGTGAAAAGCCAGAATTTGGTGGTGACGTCAAAGCGGGTATCCTGGCTCTGCTCCGACTGCACCCAGGTGCAGTAGGTCCAGAAAGAGCCGCTGTCCTGGCTTTCCACCGTAAAGGTCTGGCCGGGATAAAGTTTCTCCGCATAGGCGACGGCACGGGCGTTGGCCCAGGCGCGGCTGACGGGGTCGCCGTAGATGGCGTCCGCCGCCAGAAGCATGGCAAGAATCAGCAGCACGGCCACGATTCCGGCCGCAATGCGTTTGGTATGTGTTTTCATTGTTTCTTCCCCTTTCCTTTCACAGCATAGCGCAGCAGCGACGCAGTCAATGCGCCCACCAGGCAGATGACGGCCAGCAGAGAGGCGGGCATCCAGACGCCCTCAAAATAGCTGAACAGCGCACTGGCCGGTGTGGTGTGTTCCATCATGACAAACAGGTTGGGCAGGCACTGGATGGGCACAATAGCCGCTGCCAGCACCGGCACCAGTTTCCAGATGCCGTCGTCAAACCAGCGGGCAATGCCGCAGGTCAGCGGGAAGATGACAAAGATCAGACCGATGGCGCGCCCGCTGCCCATGACGGCCATGCCCAGCAGCAGGCCTACCACCACGACAATGAGCAGCCACAGCGAGACGCGGGCCTTGACTTTGTGCAGCACAGCGCTGTCATCCGGCTGGACTGCGGGAGTGTTGCCCTGTGTATCCAGCGTCTCCCAGAGTGCGCGGCAGTCCTCGCATGCGTCCAGGTGCGCCCGGACCATGGCCTCGCTCTCGGGGCTGGCAACGCCGTCGCGCACCAGCGGCATCAGGTCCTGTACCACGCCGCAGGGCAGTGCTTGCGGGGTCTGCGATGCGGCAAATTCCATTTTATTTGGATTCATCCCAATATCCCTCCTTTTGCAACGTGGCTTTGAGCCAGGTTCGGGTTCGGTGTTCGATGACGCGGGCACTGTTCTCACTGATGCCCAGCCGGACGGCGATCTCAGCGTAGGTGTAGCCTTCCGCCCGCATGTACAGCACCCGGCTACTGCGCTCATCCTTTTGGGTCAGCAGGTCACGCACCCGGCGCAGCGTCTCTCTGGCATCGCTGTCGGTGGCAAAGCGGTCTTCCAGATACCAGTCGAGAAGATCATCCAGGTCCAGCGCAGGGCGGCGCTTGCGCAGGCTCTCCAACCAGACATTGCGGGCAATGCCGAACAGCCAGGTCTTGGCCGCGCAGTCGCCCCGGAAAAACGGCAGCCGCTTGAGCGCCCGCAGAAAGGTCTCGCTCAAAAGATCTTCCGCCTCCGCAGTGTTGTGCGTCAGAGAGCACAGATACCGGTAGACGTCCTGCTTGTAGGCCAGGTACAGCTGTTCGATGCCGGATTGTGCCATGCGTTTCCCCCTTTCTGCGCCCTGCCCTGCGGCGGGCAAAGTGCCGGATTTTCCCTGCGTCCCCTGCGGCAAGTCCCGGTGCGACCGCGGTCCGGAACTCTGCTGCGGAGGACGTTCAACCATATGTGCGGGCCGCGATGCAAATATTACAGGTCCGGGAAAAAGTTTGTCGGATTCATTGGGAAAAAGACCTCCCGGCCGGTGAAGCACAGAAAGAGGGCGGAGAGCATTGGCTCTCCGCCCTCTTGTGCGTTATTGGGATGTTTCTGCCTGTGCGGCGGTATCACAACCGGAGATCCGGCTTACAGATACTTCTTGATGCCCTCGGGCAGAGCTTCCTCGGTGGAGGAAACGGTGATGACGACCTCGACAGAGTCGTGGGTGATGGCGTCGATCTTATCCAGAACAGCGGTGGCGACGTCCATGTCGTGGTCGACGATGCGCAGGATACCGTCAATGAACAGCTCGGTGATATCGTAGTTGCCTGCCAGCACGCCTGCAACAAAACCATACAGCATATCGCCGCCCTCGACGTGGTACTCATCCACATCCAGCAGGCGAGCCTTGTGGTTAATGCTCGTGGTCAGCTTCATCGACTTTTCAATCACGACGATGTTGCCGGAAGTGGTCTGGGTAGCGTCATTGATCATATCGATCATGGTTTTGGTCTTGCCGGCGCCCTTGGGGCCAACGATCAGCTTAATCATAGGGGGTACCTCCTTCAAATTTACAGAGCCCGCCCGTACGCGGCGGACATGGACTTATCCGTTCAGCTTGGCTTCGAGCTCGGCCTTGCGGTCCTCGTAGCCGGGTTTGCCCAGCAGGGCGAACATGTTCTTCTTGTAGCTCTCGACGCCGGGCTGGTCAAACGGGTTGACCGACAGCAGATACCCGGACACTGCACAGGCCTTCCAGAAGAAGTAGATCAGGTAACCGACATCGTAAGCGCCCAGGCTGTCGACCTCGATGACGCCGATGGGTACACCGCCATCGGTGTGGGCGAGAATGGTGCCCTCCATCGCCTTGCGGTTGACAACGCTCATGTTCTGGTTGGCCAGGAAGTTCAGGCCGTCGAAGTTGCCCTCCAGCTCCTCAATATAGAAGTCCTGACGGGTGTTCTTGATATCGACGTAGGTCTCGAACATGGTGCGGCTGCCATCCTGCAGGAACTGACCCATGGAGTGCAGGTCGGTGGAGAAGATGCAGGACGTGGGCATCAGGCCCTTCTGGTCCTTGCCCTCGCTCTCGCCGAACAGCTGCTTATACCACTCGTTCATCATGGCAAAGTCGGGCTCAAAGCAGGCCAGCGTCTCCACCTTCTTGCCCTTGCGGTACAGGATGTTGCGGGTCATGGCGTAACGGTAGGCATCGTTGTCGGGGCTGCAGACACCGTAGGCGTCGCAGGCGTCAGCGGCGCCCTGCATCAGGGCGTCAATGTCGATGCCCGCGCAGGCGATGGGCAGCAGGCCCACAGCGGTCAGCACCGAGTAGCGGCCGCCGACGTCATCGGGAACGACGAAAGTCGGCCAGCCCTGGGCATCGGCCAGCTGCTTGAGGGTGCCTTTGCTGCGGTCGGTGGTGGCGTAGATACGCTTGTTGGCCTCCTCGGGACCGACGGAATCCTCCAGCAGCTTGCGCAGCACACGGAACGCCAGCGCGGTCTCGGTGGTAGTGCCGGACTTGGAGATGACGTTGATGGAGAAGCGCTTGCCCTTGGTGATGCGGATGATGTCGTTGAGGTAGGTCGGCGAGATGGTATTTCCGCAGAAATAAATCTTGACGCCGTCCTCGATATCGTTATGATATACGCCCTTGCAGGCCTCAACCACAGCGCGCGCGCCCAGATAGGAACCGCCGATGCCGGCAACCAGCAGCACGTCGGAGTCGGAACGGATCTTTTCCGCCGCCTGCTTGATGCGGGCGAACTCTTCCTTGTCGTAGGTGTGGGGCAGATCCATCCAGCCCAGGAAATCATTGCCGGGGCCGCTGTGATCGTTGAGCTGACGGTGGGCCAGCTCTACCTGAGGATAGATTGCGTCGTATTCTTCAGGACGGATAAATTTTGCCAGATGTTTGCCATTGAATTTGACACTCACTGTACAATCCTCCTTTATCTTTTGTAACTTCAATGATACCGTTTTGACACTTCATTGTCAAGCCAAACCAGGCCGCTTTTCAACCGTTTTGCACAAAAAAATCACCGTCGTCCCGGCACATGTGATATAAAAAAGCAAGTTTTTCCAGGGATGTGCGCAGCATCGCAAAATCGCCCCTTCTCCCCCATTTTCCCCGCAGGCGGTATCACTCCGGCAAAAGCTCATTCCTCGCAGAAAAGCAGCGCGCTCACCAGGCGCTCAAAGCAAAGGCCAAAGCTCAGTTTCACCACATCGGCTGCTGCCGTCACCGGATAGCTCGCCAGCGTCTGCCCGGCCTGCAGAATGTTCACGGTACCCACCTGCTGGCCTGACGTCACGGGGGCTTCCAGGGATTCGGGCAGGTCGATCTGCACCTCCAGGGCATTGTCGCCGCCCTTTTGCATCAGATACCGGCCGGGGGCTTCATAGTTCAGGGAAACGCTCTCCTCGGCGCCCTTGGTCACCGGCAGTGTGCCGGGGGCGTCCTCCGGCAGAGCGGCCTCGGCGTTCTCATAGTTGGCAAAGCCGTAGTCCAGCAGGGTGCGGGCCGCGTCAAAACGATCCTTGCTGCTGGGAGAGCCCAGGATCACCGCAATGAGCCGCAGGCCGTCTCGCTCGGCACTAGCCGAGATGCAGACGCCCGCCCCACCCGTGGTGCCGGTCTTGAGGCCGGTGATGCCGTCGTAGCTGTGCAGCAGTTTGTTGGTATTGACCAGCTGGGTCGCACCGCCTCGCAGATAGTCCATCCAGACGGTACAGTAGTCTGAGATCTCGGTATGGTTGAGCAGCATCTCCCGGCTCATCACCGCCACGTCCCGGGCGGTGGAAAGATGCCCGGCCTCATCCAGGCCGCAGGCGTTCTTGAACTGAGTGTTCGTCATGCCCAGGCGTGCGGCTTCGGCGTTCATCTGCTCCACAAAGGCGGGCTCGCTGCCGCCGATGTACTCCGCCACTGCCACGGCGGCATCATTGGCGCTGGAAATGCAGATGGCCTTGAGCATCTCGTTGAGGGTCATCTGCTCCCCCGGTTCCAGCCAGATCTGACTGCCGCCCATCCCGTAGGCGTGCTCCGACACCGGGACCAGATCCTCTAGCGTGACACGGCCCTCCTCCAGGGCACGGAAGGTCAGAAGCAGGGTCATGACCTTGGTGATGGACGCAATGGGACGCTGTTCGTCGGCGTTCTTTTCATACAGGACGGTGCCGGAATCCTCATCGATCAGGATCGCCGCCTGACAGGGCAGGTCGAAATCGGCCTGTGTGGCAGGCTGTACCTCCAGCGCCGCTGTGCGCAGTGCCGCGGCGGGCGTGAGCGCAAACGCCGCAAGCAGAATCAATGCCATGAACCTTTTTTTCATATCGGGCCGCCTCCCTGACCGTTTTCTTCATTGCCGCCGCCCGGAGAGCCTGGCCCCGGCGGCACTTATCCAAACCTATGCGCGCCGGGGTGGAAATATGGCTGCGGCTTGTGCTTTGGGCCCGGTTCCTATATAATATGGGCAAAGTTGTATCTTAAGAGAGGAAGTACCCCCGCATGCGCGTGAGTTTTTATACCCTGGGCTGCAAAGTCAATCAGAACGAATCCGGCGCCATGGCACAGCTGTTTGAGGCAAACGGCTACACCGTGGTCTCCGCCGGAGAGGAGGCCGACGTCTACATCGTCAACAGCTGCACCGTGACCAACTTCGGCGATCAGAAAAGCCGCAAGTGGCTGCGCCGCGCCAAACGGGAAAATCCCGGTGCCGTGACGGTGCTGACCGGGTGTTATCCCCAGGCATTTCCCAAAGAGGCCGCCGAGATCGCCGAGGCCGACGTGGTGACGGGTTCCGGCAGCCGCCGTGTTCTGCCCGAGCTGGTGCGCAAGGTGCTGGACGGCGAGGAGGAGCGGGTGGTGGACATCCGCCCCCATGAGAAGGGAGAACGCTTTGAGGAGCTGCCCATCGAGCGCTTTGCCGAGCACACCCGCGCCTTTGTCAAGGTGGAGGATGGCTGCAACCGCCGCTGTGCCTACTGCGTGATTCCCCGGGCCCGGGGCCCCGTGCGCAGCCGCAGCGAGGAGAGCATTCTGCAGGAGCTGCGCCACCTGGCTGACGCAGGTTACCGGGAGGTGGTACTGTCCGGCATCAGCCTGCCCAGCTACGGACAGGATACCGGCACCGGTCTGGCCGAGCTGCTGGAGCACGCTTCCCAGGTGGAGGGCATCGAGCGCATCCGCCTGGGAAGCCTGGACCCGGACATGCTGTCCGACGAGGACATTGCCCGCATGGCAGCTCTGCCCAAGCTCTGCCCCCAGTTTCATCTGAGCCTGCAGAGCGGCAGCTCCAAGACCCTGCGCGCCATGCGCCGTCCCTACACCGCCGACCAGTATGCCGAGGTTGCCGCCAAACTGCGTGCCGCTTTCGGGGAGGAGAATACCAGTCTGACCACCGACGTGATTGTGGGCTTCCCCGGTGAGACCGAGGAGGACTTTTTGGACAGCATGGCCTTTGTGAAGGCTCAGCGCTTTTTGAAGGTGCACGTATTCCCCTATTCCCGCCGGGCCGGGACACCTGCCTTTGATTTCCCGGGGCAATTGCCCGAACACGAAAAGGAGGCCCGCAGCCATCGCATGACCCAGGCCGTGGAGGAAGTCCGCGCCCAGGTTGCTGCCGGAATGGAGGGGCGCCGTACCAGCGTGTTGCTGGAGACGCCACTGTCTGCCAACACCTTTACAGGATACACCAAACAGTACCTGCCGGTGGTGGTCTGCGCGCCGGGGCATGCGTCCGGAGACATTGTGGAAGTCACTCTGGGCAAATGGGATGGCCAGCGCTGCCATGCCGAACCGGCCGCAGATTGATGTGACTTGCAGGGCTTTCCTTGTCCCGGGCAAACTTTTGGGACTCATTCAGGCTTCACATAACGGTAATGCGTTATTTTATCCGATCGAAAAAACTTTTTCGAAAAAAATCAAAAAAAGTTTGAAAAAAGGGTTGACTTTTCCCCCTTCCGCGGATATAATAATCAACGTTGCAGCCGCTACGGCGGTTACAAAGCTGGGAAATGGCCCGGTAGTTCAGTTGGTTAGAACGCTAGCCTGTCACGCTAGAGGTCGTCA
>CALXHO010000065.1 GCA_944388125.1 uncultured Gemmiger sp.
CTTGTTATAGTTGCGCTGTTTGCATTCCGTGCAGGCAAGAGTGATTTTGACAGTCATGTTTCGGCACCTCCAATTAACGGTTTCTAAAGCCTCCCTCGTGCTTGCGGTCGTGTCCAAAAAAGGGCACAAAAAAAATAGCCCCGCAAAAGAGGTAGTATCATAATACCATACTTATCCGCCCCCGTCAAGAGGGTTCCGGCAGGATATTTATGATATTTCTTCGCATTCGACCGCTCATTATGGTACACAAAACCCCGCCGCTTGTCAAGGCAGGCGGCGGGATTGGTTTTCCATTACGGTCCGCTTATCCGTTGAGCGGGACATCAATTTCCTGCGCCAGGGTGAAACTGTAAATCGTCAGCCTGGTCACCGGCACCCGCAGACGCAGGGCAAAGGCCCGGCGGTAAAGGCGAAGCTGGGCGGCATAGGCCTCCACATAATAGGCAGGGTCCTTCTGGCGGTCGGTCTTGTAGTCCAGGATCTCGGCGTGATCGTCAAACACCAGTACCAGGTCGGCAATGCCCTGTACCAGCACCTGGGCGGAGTCCGGCGCCCCGGGAGTGATCTCCCCCGCCGGCAATGCGGTGATGAAGGGTTCCTCCCGCAGCACCTGCTTTGCGGCGCGCACCCGGCGCCAGGCCGGACTGTCAAAGAAGGTGCGCACGGTATTCAGATCCAGCACCCCGGCCAGGGCCGGGTCCAGCAGCTGCAGGTCGGTCTGACGCCGGACCTCGGCATCCAGGTCGGTCATATCCCGGTCAAAGGGCACGCTCTGCATGAAGGCATGGATGGCAGTGCCGCGCTCGGCGCCGGTCATACCGCTCTTCTGCAGAAAGGCCGGCCGCTGCAAGACCGTCTCCCCCGCCGCGTGGGTCACCGCACTGACGCTGACTTTGACCGGCACCTCCCGGAGGGCTTCGTCAGGGTTGCGCCAGGCAAATCCCTGGATGAGGTCATCCTGGAGCGTCGTATCAGGGGCGGGCATCGTTTCGGGGGCTGCTGCCGGAAGGACTGCCGGCGGTTCCACCAGACGGATCTTCAGCGGCCCGCCGGTCTGGTCATGGGCGGGCAGGAAATCGATGCGTTTCCAGAGGGCATCGCTGTCCGGATGACGCAAGGCCGCTGTCAGCAGCCAGCCCGACCAGGCCTGGAAATCACCGAGTGCGGCCGGTGTCAGCATATTGGCCGCCGCATACAACGCGGGCGTCTTGAGCTCGCTGTCGGTGTGCTTGAGGGGCACCGTGATGAACAGGGCGTCCTGGGCACGGGTCAGCGCCACATACAGAATGCGCATCTCCTCGCTCAGGGACTCCATCTTGATCTGCTGCACCAGCGCTCCATAGGCCAGCGTCTTATACCGCTGCGCCCGGCTGCCCGCCCGCAGCGTCATGCCGATGCCCAGCTCCCGATGGAACAATACCGGGCGCATGGTGTCGGCGTTATTGAACTTATGCGATGTATTTGCCACAAACACAATGGGGAATTCCAGTCCCTTGGAACGGTGGATCGTCATGATGGACACACAGCCCGGCCGGGATTGTCCCGCCCCCGACTGGGTCAGACCGCCGTTTTGCCGCGCGGCGCGCATGGCACGGACAAGGGCAGCCAGTCCTGCCTTGCCGGCCCCGGATGCCCAGCCTGCGAAAGCGCGCAGGTCATCCCGGCAGCGGGCTCCGTCGGGCATGGCACCCGCCGCAGCAAGGTAGCCAGTGCGGGCAAAGAGCTCCTCGATCAGGCCGTCCACCGGCAGCGTGCGGGCCAGGCGGCGGAACACCGCCAGCTGCTGGGCAAAGTCCTGAAATTTTTTCTCCTTGCTGGCCAGCACGGCACCGTACAGACTGCCGCCGGGCAATTCCTGGCGCAGATGGACCAGGTCGTCCGGGGTAAAGGGAAAGATGGGGCTGAGCAGCACCGCAGACATTGCCACATCCTGGGCCGGGTTATCAATGATCTCCAGCAGCGCCGCAAAGGGGCGCACATGGGGCGCGTCCAGCAGGTCGGTGGCGGTATCGGCAAAAACGGGAATGCCCCGGGCTCGCAGGGCAGCCTCGTAGGTGGGAAAGTCTCCGCGCCCTCTGAGCAGAATGCAGAAGTCCCCGTAATCGCAGGGACGGGTGGTATCCCCCTCCCGCACCAGGAAGCCCTCTTCCTTTAAGTGATAGATGCGCTCCGCCACCGTGCGGGCATCGGCGTCAGTGTCGGCGCCGTCCCCCACGGTGAGTTCGCAGGTTCCCTTGTATGCGGTATCGCGGCCCACCACAAGGCGCTGGCCGTCGCCGTAGTCCACACCGCCCAGCCCCGCTGAGAAGAGATGCTCGAAGAGATAGTTGACTCCCCCAATGACATTGGGGGCACTGCGGAAATTGGCGTCCAGGGCAATGGTAGCCGGACCGGAAGGGACCGGCCAGGCAGGCCAGACAGACTGCTTTTCAATGAACACCGAGGGTTCGGCCTGACGGAAGCGGTAGATGCTCTGCTTGATGTCCCCCACGAAAAACAGGTTGGAGGCATCGGGCTTTGCCAGTGCATAGTAGATAGCATCCTGCAGGGCGTTGGTGTCCTGATACTCGTCCACCAGCACATAGGAATACTGGGCCGAGGCACTGGCGCACAGCGAGGTACGGCTGCCGTCGGGTGTTTTGAGCAGATCCAGGGTCAGGTGCTCATAGTCCGCATAATCCAGGAGTTTTTCCGCCACCTTGGCGCTGAAATAGGCCGAGGAGAACTGGGCCACCGCCCGGCCAAGCGCCTCCACCAGCGGCGCCGCGCTGCAGCGGTCGGTGAGAAACTCCGCCCCCTTGCAGAGCAGCAGGTCGGTGTGGAGCTGATCGATCCGCTTTTTGGCACGGGTGCGCAGTTCTGCCGCCGCGCTGGCATAGCGGTTGGAGGCCCGGCCTCCTTTCACCCGCCCCGCCGCAGGCCATTTGCCCATTCCTGCCGCCATTTCCACAGCGGCATCCCAGTCCCCGCTGCTGATTTTATCCTGCAGCAGGTCCAGACGTATCACATCATTGAACAGCGTCTTGGTGAAAGCCTGGCTTGCATCGTCGTCCGCCGAAACGCAGCTGAGAGCCGCCCGGAGAAGGCCACGGGCGCTTTCCACACGGTTCAGCGCCGCCGAGAGCAGCGTTTTTCCCCACGCCGTCTCCCGGGGCGGAGCATCGCTCTGCCACATGGCCACAAAGTTTTCCAGCGCCTGCTGGGGATAGGGCAGCGTGCGGAGAAAATCGTGCAGGGCAAGCACCGTCTGCCCCGCGGTATCATCGGTGCGGCCACGGTCGTACATATCGGCAAAGGCGCGGAAGTCCGGATCCTTGTAGGCCTGTTCCAGCGTATCGGCCAATACCTCCTGACGGATGCGGAAAAGGTCGGCATCATCAGCGGTGGTAAAATCGGGCGGAATGTCCAGCGAAGAAAAATGCTGCTGCACAAACCGCAGGCAGAAAGCGTCCACCGTGCCGATGGAGGCACGCTGCAGGCGCATCTGCTGGCGGCGCAGGCGGAGGTCCTCAGGATGGGCGCGGACCTCCTTGCCCAGGCGCTCGGTAATGTCGGCACGCAGCTTGGCTGCTGCCGCGTTGGTAAAGGTCATGATGAGAAGGCTGTCAGCTTCCACCGGATGGTCCGGGTCGGTGATGAGCCCCACCACCCGCTCCACCAGCACGCGGGTCTTGCCGGAGCCGGCTGCCGCGCTGACCAGCAGGCTGCCGCCCCGGGCCGAGATGGCCGCCTGCTGTGCAGGGGTGAACTGAATCTTTTTCGGTGCGGCATCAGCCATGGTTGGCGCCTCCTTTCTTTTGGGGTTTCGGGGCATCGTTTTCCGCTTTTTCGAAGGGGTCCCCTTCCAGGAGAGCTGTGCGCTCCCCTTCCCCATCCGCATGACGGCAGACGGCGCGGTAATCACACCAGACACAGGGCGTGGAATTGCCCGGGCACAGCGGTTCGGCGGCAATTCTGCCGGAGTAGAGATTGTCCGCCATCTGCAGCAGCAGTCCGTCCAGATGATCCCGGATCCGGCCCAGTTTATCCTCATCGGCCAGCCGGGCGCGGGAGGATGCCGACACCCTGCCGGCATCTCCCAGATAAGTCAGCGGTGAATAGGCGCCGGTCGCCTTGACGTCCATAAAACGGTAGACACGCTCATCGTCCAGAAGCAGCCCTTCCATGGGGTAATCCTGCGGGGCATCGTCCTCCGCATCCGGGCGTGGCTGGGTCTTGGGGGAGGGGTCGGCCATGAGGTATTCCACCCCTGCGGCACGGAGTTCACCGCCCGGTTGGCCGCCCAGCTGCTCCGCCAGGGCGGAACCGTTGCGTTCCAGGGTAAAGAGATACATGAGCATCTGGCAGTCCAGGCCGTAATAGACCTCCCTCAGATCAAACTTTTTGGTGCCGGTTTTGTAGTCCACCACCCGCAGGTAGGTGGTATTTTCCAAAGTCATGGCGTCCACACGGTCAACGGTTCCCACCACCCGCACGGTGTGGCCCTTTCCGTCGGACAGTTCCACCGGCGGCACGCGGGGAGCATCGGGGTCATCCGGGTCAGGGCGGTCGTCGATGCGCAATTCAAATGCCACCGGATGGAATCCCGACTGGCGCATGTCCCGCTGCAGAAAGGCCAGCAGGCTTTTGAGGTTGCGGGCGATGCGTTCGATCAGGTACTGCATCCGCACCCCGGTGCCGGGGAGGTTGGCGTCGGTGTATTCCTTGACGAGGGCATCCACCAGGGTTCCGATGCCGGCCTCATCCAGATCGAGAAAAGCCTTGCCGGTGCGCCGGAGAGCATTTTCCAGCACCCAGTGGGTGAGAGTGCCGCTGATATTGGGGGCAAGTTCCGCTTTCTGGCGGGGTTTGGCCCGCAGAACGTATTCCATGAAATAGCCGAACGGGCAGACGGCATACCGCTCAAATCTCGTGGGGCTGACACGGATGCTGCGGCCCAGAAGCTGTTCCAGTGCCTGGGTGTCCTCCACCCTGGCAGGGTCCCGGCGGGCGGCGCGCTCCACTGCCGAAAAGCCGGGCGCAGCATCGGAGGTGTTTTCCACCGCCTGCAGCGCCGCATAGACAGCAGCCCGCTGCGGCGTCTGCTGCTGCCACAGACTGCTCAAAAGATCCAGGGCTGCGGCGGGAGTCCCCGCCAGGTCCCGGGGATCGGGTTCTGCGGCAGGCACCTGCATGAGTTCCAGCACGGGAGCCAGTGCCGCCGACACCGGCAGTCCCGCCGCACCGCCCGGCCAGGACAGCCAGACATACCGCCGGGCGGCTGTGAGCGCCTTGTAAAAGCAGACCTGTTCCCGGATGACGCGGTTTTCAAAGCAGTCGGGCAGCTCGGCCCCCTGGGCGATCATGGCGTCCCGGTCGGCGTGGGTCAGAAGGCCGGTATCCCCCGGTGTCTGGGGGAACTCTCCCTCGGCCAGGCCGAGAATGAAGCAGGCATCGGTCTCGGGCAGGCGCATCCGGCCTGCCGTGGTGAAGATGACGCTGTCCATGCTCTGGGGAATGTGCCCCATATCAGTAGTGCGCAGAAGCAGCGTGAACAGCTCGTCATAGGCGGCCGGGGTCAGCACTTCTCCCTCTTTTCCCAGCAGCCGCACCATCTGGTCCAACAGCCCCATGACCACGTTCCACTCCCGCAGAGACTCGTCAGCGGCGGGGAGTTCTCCCCCGTCCCGCAGCGTCTTTGCCAGGGCTTCCAGGGCCTCCTCCGCTCCGAGGGATTGCAGGAAGCCGTAGATATGCCGGGTCAAGGTCGTCACGTCGGCCCCCCTGGCGCCGTTTACAAACCGGGTGATCCGGCTGACGAGGAAGTCCCGCGCCTGCTCGGCCAGGGCCAGGTCCTGGCGCTCCTGCTCCCCCATGCGGTCGGTATAGCCCGCCGGATTGCGGGTAAAGGGTTCCCGCCAGTCGGCGGCGGAAAGCGTCCAGGTATAGGCGTAGTTTTCCAGGGCGCACTGGGCGTCCTGGGGCAGCGAGGTCAGCCCGGTCTTGAGCAGGCGCAGCACCGCCGTGGTGGAAAGGCCGCCCCGCAGCAAATCCAACGCCGCGTGGACCGCCCGGGCAGGAGCGGTGTTTTCCGGCGTGGTGGGCTCATCACAGAAAAGCGGGATATTTGCCAGGCGGAACTCATACCGCAGGGCGGGCAGATAGTCGGGAGCGTTGCGGCAGATGACCGCCATCCGCCGGTACGGCACGCCTTGTCTTGCGCAGCGGCGGACGGCGGCGGCCACGGCTTTGGCCTCCTCCTGACGGCTGTCGGCAGCAAAATAAGTAAGTTCAGGCCAGGCCAGGTCGACGGTACACTGGGGCGTGTAGGTGGGATCGGCCAGCAGCAGGGCGAGTTCGGCCAGGGCCGGGGCCCCGGCGTGGCGGGGATCGTCGGTCAGCGTCTCGGTATGGCAGGGCACGTCGGCGCGCTCTGCCATCTGCCGCAGCTGGGCAGCCACCCGCTTGGCCCCGGAAAAAACGCCCATTCCCCCCGTGGTATCCTGCATGCCGTCGCAGCACAAAGTGACGGTCACATCGGCCACGGGAAGCATGGCCTCCAGCATGGCGCGCTTGGAGGCATTGAAGGTATCAAACTCATCAATATACACACTGCGCCCGGCAAAGAATTCCGGTTCCAGCTTCCTGGCGGCCAGTTCCACCCGGTCGCCGGGGTCCATGCCCGTCCCGGCCAGAAGGCCCTCATAGGCGCCGTAAATCAGGGCCAACTCCCCCAGCTTGTCGTGGTCGGCCCCCGGTGCACGGGCATAATCGGCCAGCATATCCGGGGTGACTCCGGCGCTTTTCAGCTCGTCGATGGTCTGGGCGGCTTTCTCACAGAAAGCTGCGCTCTGGCGCTGGCGGCTGTAGTAGACCACCTTGTCCAGCAGCGAATCCAGCGCCCGTCGCACCAGCACTGCCCGGCCCGCCTCATCCAGAGTGGGCACCGCCGCCCCGCCGTAGCGGCGGAGCAGCGTCTCGGCAAGAGAGGTGAAGGAGTAGCTCTCCACATAGCCGGAGAGCGTATCCCCCAGCAGCCGGTAGAGGGCGCCCTCGGTGGAGGAGGTGAACTGCTCGGGCACAATGAGGATACTGCGGCGGCCGGCTTCGGCCCCGGCTTTGAGCGTCTGCATCAGCCGGGTGGACTTGCCGCTGCCGGAAGTTCCCAAAAGCAGATTGAGCATGTGTCGTTCCTTTCTGTTTATCCTTCATCCGATGCCGCACACGGCCTCGGCCAGTTTCTTTGCGCCGTCCAGCAGAGCAAAACGGACTTCATAGCCGCCGAAAACCAGGGCATTCTCCGCGTCGTCCTCATACTCTGCCTCGCTGCTGCCGATGCACAGTTCCGGATAGAGCACACAGAACCAGTTGTGGCCTTCCGCCTCTCCCAGCTCAATGCGCAGGGCGGTATAGGTCCCGCCGGGCAGGCGGAAACTGCCGTAATCTTTGGCATCGAACTCGGCCTGTTCCAGCCGGACGGCTACGGTCTGGCCGCTGCCCTCCCGGCGCAGGGCGTCCTCCGCCGTCTTTTGCAGGCGGCGCTGGGCGGTGCGGACCGCTGCGACGGCATCCGCCTTGTTTTCGGCCTCTGCAAGGATATCGGGCATTTCCTGGAGAACAGCGTCCCGGACTTTCAGTTTGAGCAGCTGGTCCTCGACGGTATCGCTGTTGGCGAGGATGTGCAGGCGCAGGGTATCCGCGCAGACGGCGGCGGATACCTGTTCCCGGTGCCAGAGCACCGCGGTAAGTAAAACGGTCAAAACCAACCCCTGCGCCACGCGGACCTCAACGGCCGCTCGGCGGACGTGCAGGCGGAAAGTTCGCTTGTTCATAAAACCCTCCCGGTCGAAACCTCTTCTGCCGCCGGGGTCTGGCGGCAAAGAAAGTATGGTCCCGACCCGGAGGGTCTATACATCAGGATACAATCAGGTTTTGCCCTTGAGTGGACGGCTGTACACGACCCGGGCACCGCCCAGATCCGGTTTTGCCAGATACACCTTTTTATACTGCTTTTGCAGGGCGGTGCGGGCGGCGCGGGCTTTGTCCTCGTCGTCAAAGACGCCGAATACCGCCGCCCCCGACCCGGTCATCAGGCTGGTGCAGGCCCCGGCCTCATCCAGAAGTGCCCGGATGGCCGGGTTTTCCTCGGCACCGCTGCAATGTTCGAGGGCATTGCCTGCGGCCCGGCAGACACCCGCAAGGTCGCCTGCCCGGATGGCATCCTCCTGTGCCTGGCAGTCTGGATGGGTAGGGCTGCCCATGGTGTCGTACCGCTGGAAAGCCTCCGGGGTGGAGACGCCCACCGACGGCATGACCACCACAAACCAGCAGGGCGGGCAGGGCGGCAGGGCCTTGAGGAAGTCCCCCACTCCCTGCACACGGCAGGTGCCGCCCATGAGGGCAAAGGGAACGTCGGCCCCGATGGTAGCCCCCAGGGCACAGAGTTCGCTCATGGAAAGGCGGGCACCGTACAGTTCGTTCATGCCCACCAGCACACCGGCGGCATCGGCGCTGCCACCTGCCATGCCGGCCCGCACGGGAACCGTCTTGCGGATGGTGATGTCCACACCGGCCAGAAGCCCGGTATAGTGGAAGAACGCCATGGCCGCCTTGACGGCAGTGTTTTTGTCATTGACGGGCACAAAGCTGCCCGGCATGCGGACATTGAGGGTATCGCTGCGGCGCAGGGTCAGCTGCTCCCGCAGGGTGATGGCCTGCATGACCATATCCAGGTCGTGATAGCCGTTGGGCAAAAGGCCCACCACATCAAGGGAAAGATTCAGCTTGGCGGGCGCAATGACCGTTACGCTCTGTTTCTGCATGGGTATTTCCTCCCCGGAAGCCGGCTTATTTGTGCCAGCCGTGTTCTTTCAAGAATGCGCGCATGCGCTGGATGGCGGTCTCAAGGTATTCCACACTGTATGCGTAGCTGATGCGGGCGTAGCCCTCCCCGGAGGCGCCGAAGGCATCCCCCGGAATGATGGCGACATGCTTTTCCTGCAAAAGCTGCTCGCAGAAAGCGGCGCTGCTCAGGCCGGACACCTGCACACTGGGGAACACATAGAAGGCGCCCAGCGGAGTAAAGCAGTCCATGCCCATCTCATTGAGGGCCTTGACCAGAAAACGGCGGCGGCGGTTGTACTCATCCCGCATTTTCTCGATCTGGTCATCGCACTGGCGCAGGGCGGTGATGGCCGCATACTGGCTGGTGGTGGGGGCCGACATGATGCAGCTCTGGTGGATCTTGGTCATGACCCTGATGATGGGTGCAGGGCCTGCCGCATACCCCAGGCGCCAGCCCGTCATGGCGTAGGACTTGGAAAAGCCGTTGACCACAATGGTCCGCTCCCGCATGCCGGGCAGGGTGGCAATGCTGACATGGCGCTCGGTGCCGTAGGTCAGCTCGGAGTAAATTTCATCCGAGAGCACCAGCACGTCGGTGCCGCGCAGGACCTCGGCAATGGCTTCCAGGTCGGCACGTTCCATGACGCCGCCGGTGGGATTGTTGGGGTACGGCAGGATCAGCAGCTTGGTTTTGGGGGTGATGGCCGCCCGCAGCTGCTCGGCCTTGAGGCGGAAACCGTCCTCCGGCCGGGTGGCAATGTGCACGGGAGTGCCGCCCGTCAGCTCGGTGATGGGCTCATAGCAGACAAAGCAGGGTTCCGGGATGATGACCTCATCCCCCGGCTGTACCAGCGCGCGGATGGCCATATCGATGGCCTCGCTGCCGCCCACCGTGACGAGGACTTCATCCTCCGGGTGATAGTGCAGGTCAAAGCGGCGGTCGAGATATTTGCAGATCTCGTCCCGCAGTTCCTTCATGCCTGCGTTGGCGGTATACCGGGTGCGGCCCTGCTGCAGGGTGCGGATGGCTGCATCCCGCACGCTCCACGGCGTCTTGAAATCCGGCTCCCCCACCCCCAGGGAAATGCACTCGGGCATATCGGCGGCAAGGTCAAAAAATTTTCGGATGCCGGACGGGCGCATAACCTTCGCCCGGGAGGAAAGCAACGATTCGTAATCCATCACAGCACCATACACTCTCTTTCGTCGATCTCTTCATCCTGGAACAGGATACCGCCGCGCTTGTACGGGCGCAGCACAAAGCTGGTCGCCGTGGAAAGCACGTCGTCCAGCGGAGACAGGCGCATGGCCACAAACAGGGCGATCTGCTGGAAGCTGGTGCCCTTCATGGTGACAAGCAGGTCGTAGCCGCCGCTCATCAGCATGACGCTGTCCACTTCCTCAAAGGCTGCGATGGTGGCGCCGATCTCCTCAAAACCGCGGTCCTTGCGGGGAGAGACATGCAGTTCAATGACTGCCTCCACCTGGTTGACCCCGGCTTTCTCCCAGTCCACCAGCGCCTGATAGCCCCGGACATAGCCCTTTTCCTTTGCCTCGTCCAGCAGGGCGGCGGCCTCGGCGGCGGGGACGTCCATCATTGCAGCGATGTCCTCCAGCGGAAGGCGTGCGTTTTTCTCCAGAATGTGCAGCAATTCTTCCATCTTTTCCATAACTCGCTCCTTTCCCGCCCCGGGCCCTTTTGCCGGCAGGGCGCATGCCAAAACAGATTTTTCTGTCATTATATCATATCGGTACAGGCTTTGCATCCCCTTTTCCCGCCGGGCATCCACTTTCGCGCTATAAATTCCGGTACAACGGTATTCAAATCAGCAGAAATCTGGTATAATGGCTGTATTCGCAAGACCCAATATCTATGGGATGGGGGATATATACTATGAAAGCTGTCATTACCGTCATCGGCCACGATACCGTCGGCGTCGTGGCAAAGGTCGGCGCCACCTGTGCCGAGCTCAACATCAACATTGAGGACGTGACCCAGAGCATCATGCAGGAAATGTTCTGCATGATCATGCTGGTGGATCTGTCCAAGGCAAACGCCCCGCAGGATGTGGTCCGCGCCCGCTTTGATGAGCTGGGCAAGGAAATGAAGATGCAGGTCACGCTGACGCGTCAGGAAGTCTTTGACGCCATGCACAAAATCTGACGGAGGGGTTTGCTGATATGCGCATTCTGAACAGCGGCGATATTATGGAAACCATCGAGATGCTGACGAGTGAAAACCTCGACGTCCGCACCGTAACGATGGGCATCAGCCTGCTTGACTGCATTGACCCCGACGGCAAGGCAGCCTGCGAAAAAATCTACAACAAGATCGTCTCCCGCGCCAAAAATCTGGTGCCTGTGGTGGACGCCATCAGTGCCGAGTACGGCATTCCCATTGTCAACAAGCGCATCAGCGTGACGCCGGTATCCATGCTGCTGGGTGCGGCTCCTGATGCCGACCCCGTGGACTATGCAAAGGCCCTGGATGCCGCAGCCAAAACAGTGGGCGTCAACTTCATCGGCGGATTCGGCGCCCTGGTACACAAGGGCTTTTCCGCTGGTGATACCCGCCTGATCGAGAGCATTCCCCGCGCCCTGGCCGAGACCGAGCTGGTCTGTTCCAGCGTCAACGTGGGTTCCACCAAATCGGGCATCAACATGGACGCCGTCCGCATGATGGGTCAGGTGGTCCGCCAGACCGCCGAGCTCACCAAGGACAACATGTGCATGGGCGACGCCAAACTGGTGGTCTTCTGCAATGCGCCGGAGGACAACCCCTTTATGGCGGGTGCCTTCCATGGCCCCGGTGAACCCGACTGCGAGATCCACGTGGGCGTTTCCGGCCCCGGCGCCGTGCGTGCCGCTCTTGCCAAACTGCCCAAGGACGCCCCCATGGACGAGGTGGCGGAGCTGGTCAAGCGCACCGCCTTCAAGATCACCCGTCTGGGT
>CALXHO010000066.1 GCA_944388125.1 uncultured Gemmiger sp.
GCCCGCAGCGAGGAATACGACAAGCTGGCCGGGCTGGAAAGCGGCGCCGACGACTATGTGGTCAAGCCCTTCTCCCCCCGGGAGCTGGTGGCCAGGGTCAAGGCAGTCCTGTCCCGCACCATGCCCAAAGCGGAGGATACCGGGTCGGTATACAGCTTCGGGGATCTTTACATCGACACCGCCAGCCACACCGTCCGGGTGGAGGGGCAGGAAGCCTCGCTGACGCCCAAGGAATTCGATCTGCTGGTCTTTCTCGTCAGCAACAAGGGCATTGCCCTCTCCCGGGAGAAGATCCTGCAGAAGGTCTGGAACTATGACTATTACGGTGAGGACCGCACTGTGGATACCCACATCAAAATGCTGCGCAGCCATCTGGGCAAGTGCCGCAGCTACATTGTGACCGTGTGGGGCATCGGGTACAAATTTGATCCCGATACCCTGTAACGGCCGGGAGGCGTATATTCTTTGACTCTGCCGCATTGGAACCCCCGCAAACCCCGGCAGGCCCCGCCGCCCCGCAAGGGCGGCACCATTCTGCTGGGCGTACAGGGGCAGCTGATCACATTTCTGGGCATCATCACCCTGGTGACCCTGCTGCTGGTGTGGGTGCTCATCACCTATTTTCTGCAGCCCCAGTACAACCGCACCATCCGCACCAGTCTGGAGACACGGCTGCAGAGCATCACCGCCCGCATTGACGCAGCCGACGCCCCCATCATCTCCCGGGATCTGTGGCACGTCATTCCCAACGCGGACTTTTTCCAGGACCTGACCGATGCCATTGCAAACGGTGAGCTCAACATCGACAACTGCTGCATCGACATCAGCGACCACACCTACCGCAACATCGTCTACATCGAAAACCTCTACCCCTGCGTCCTCCACGAGAGCATGGGCAGTCTGAGCGGGTCGGTGGACACCACCAGCGACACGCCCCTGGCCATCCAGCTGCGCAAGGAGATTTTCAGCAAGGGGTCTCTCTACCAGATCGTCGAGTCGGGCAGCAACCGCCAGATGGTGGTGGGCGGCCTGTCCTCCGACGGCAAGTACGCCATCATCGTATCCGCCAGCGTCGCCCAGATCGAGACCGCCGCCGGTGTTCTGGGCAAAATGCTGCCTCCCATCGGCCTGGCCATCCTGCTGTTGGACATCCTGTTCGCCGTCTTTTTCAGCCGCTGGTTCACCGCCCCGGTGCGCAAGCTGTCCGCGGGCGCCCGGGAGATGGCCGACGGCAACTATGACATTCAGGTCAACGTCCGCCGCAAGGACGAGCTGGGCCTGCTGGCGGTGGAATTCAACCGCATGGCCTCGGAGGTCAAGCGGTCGGCTCAGCTGGAGCGGGATCTCCTGGCCAATGTCAGCCATGATCTGCGCACCCCTCTCACCCTCATCAAGGGCTATGCCGAGACGGTGCGGGACATCACCGGCGACAACGCCGAACAGCGCACCGAACAGTGCAACATCATCGTGGACGAGACCGACCGTCTGTCGGGACTGGTCAACAGCGTCATGGAGCTGAGCAAGGTATCCAGCGGCGCCGAAAAGCCCAATCTCGTCACCTTCGATATGAGCCAGCTCTGCTTTGAGGTGGCCGGCCGCTACGATGCCGTCTGCGACCAGAACGGCTGGACCCTCCAGCTGGAAGCCGACCACGAGTGCATCGTCCAGGCCGACCCCGGCATGATGGAACGGGTGCTGCACAATCTTCTGGGCAACGCCACCCATCACATGGGTCCCGACGGAGTCTTTGTCCTGCGCTGCATTCCCACCCCGGACGGCACCTGCCGGGTGGAGGTCCAGGACCACGGCCCTGGCATTCTGCCGGAGGATCTGCCCCATGTGTTTGACCGCTACTACCGGTCCCGCAAGGACCAGGGCAAGGCGGGCTCGGGGCTGGGGCTTTCCATCACCAAGGCCATTTTGCAGCAGCACGGGTTCGCCTTCGGCGTGCGCAGCACACCCGGCCACGGCGCCACCTTCTGGTTTGAGATGCGCGATACCCGGCCGTCGGCTTCCTGACCGGCGGCAAAGCGCTTTTCAATATGTATCACTCACAGCCCGGGTGCCCATTGCCGGGCGGCGGTCTGTCTCCCTTCCCTGTTGGACAGACCTCTCCCCGCACACCGGCCCCAGCCTGCGAAAGAAAGGCTGGAAACAGCATATGTCAAAACTGCCCCTTGCGTCCGCCCTGTGCGCCCTGTCGCTGCTGGCGGGCTGTTACGCCGAACCTTCCGAGGAGGCTGCCGCCCTGCTGGATGCGGTGAGCACCACGGCCTCCGAGTCCCAGGAGAGTGATGAGGAGAGCGGTGCCTCCTCCCAGGCAGTGGCCACCCCCACGCCCACACCGGAGCCCACCCCCACGCCGGAACCCCTCATGACCGAGGAGGAAGCTCTCACCGCGCTGAACAGCTATCTGGAAAGCCTGGACGGCACCGTGTCGGTGAGCTGCGTCCGCCTGACCGACGGCTACACCTACGATTACAACGCCGACTGTGAATACTACACCGCCAGCCTGCTCAAGGCGCCCTACGCCCTCTGGCTGGCCGAGCGGGCCGACGCCGGGGAGATCGACCTCTCCACCCAGCTGCCCCGCCTGGACACCGCCCCCGCCCAGACGGCCTACGACGCTATATACAGCATGATCTCCCTGAGCGACAACGACGCCGCCACCCAGCTCTACCGGGTCTGGCCCGCCTACACCGAGAGCGATTTCTCCGCCTTTCTGCTGGACCTGGGCGTGGACCGCCCCTACAATGCCCTGAGTGACGAGACCAACATCCAGGGCATTTTCAGCTCCCATGACGCGGTGAAAATTCTGGTGGCGCTGTGGAATTACTTCGGCAGCGACGCCCCCAACGCGGAGATGCTGGAGCAGGCCTTTCTGGACGCCGACCATCCCATGCTGGAAAGCGAGTACGACATGGCCAAAAAGTACGGCAGCTGGGAGTACGCCCTCCACGACATTGCCATCGTCTACGCCGACGAGCCCTACTGCATCGCGGTGCTGAGCGACTGGGGGGACGCCGAGACCGATTTTCCCGAGCCTGGTGCCAGCCAGATCACCGAGATCGGCAATCTGGCCGCCGACCTGATGACCTACGCTCCCGAGCTGGCCGCCTGACAAACTGCATACAAAAACGCCGCCGCAGGCTTTTCCACAGAACCTGCGGCGGCGTTTCATTTTTCCCTTTTCAGAGCTCAGTCCTCCACAACGTGGACGCTCTCCATGACCACCGGCTTGAGGGGCTTGTCGTTCCAGTCGGTGGGGGTGTTGGCGATCTCGTCCACTACCTCCATGCCGGAAACCACGTGGCCGAATGCGGCATAGTCACCATCCAGGTGGGGCGCATCCTCATGCATGATGAAGAACTGGCTGCCTGCCGAGTTGGGGTCCATGGCGCGGGCCATGCTGATGACGCCGCGGGTGTGCTTGATGGGGTTGTTGACGCCGTTGTGGGCGAACTCGCCCTTGATGTGCCAGCCCGGACCGCCGGTGCCGTTGCCCAGCGGGCAGCCGCCCTGGATCATGAAGCCGGGGATGATGCGATGGAAGGTCAGGCCGTCATAGAATTTCTGGTTGACCAGCTTGAGGAAGTTCTCGCAGGTGATGGGCGCGGCCTGGGCATCCAGCTCCAGGTCGATGGTCTTGCCGTTCTGCATGGTGATGCGTACCATAGGTGTTCTCCTTTTCTGTGATACCTTGTGTTTATCCTGCACGTCCGGCGGGGTGCGCCGGGCGAGGGGTTCGGTTCATGGGTTCTCCGGCCGGGCCGTCCAGTCGGCGGTCTCCCCGGCGGAGGTTTCGGTTTCCTCCTGGACGGAGGACGGGGCGGAAGCTTCCTCCTCCCCGGCGGGAGCGGCTTCCGGCCGGGAAGCCGGTTGGGCCGGGCCCTCCTGCGGCTGTGCCGGAGATGCCGCCAGGGCGGGGTCACTTAGCGGGGTGGCCCGGCCCTCGGTATAGCTCATGCTGCCCAGCAGGCCGAAGAACTGCTCCTCCGAGATGCCGCCCATCCAGTATTCCAGCGCCCCGGCCATGAAGATGCCGCTGCGCTTTTCCGCCTCCCGCAACAGGGCAAAGGCGTTGCCCTTGCGCGCTTCCCCGGTGAAAGGATCGGTCCATTGGTCGGGCAGTTCCGGGACCAGGCGCCGGGGCGAGACATGCCCCGTGATGAATCCCCTGCCGCCGAACAGCGGCTCCACCAGGGTGAAAAATACCTTTTTCACCCCTGTGCGGGAGGGGAAGATACTGCGCAGGCGGTAGATGTCCTCAAATGCATCGGCCAGGTACTCCACCGGAATATCCAGCCCGTAGGCCTCAGACAGGCAGCGGGACAGCAGGGTGGTGACGTCGGCCAGCTCCTCCCCCTTCATGCGGGGGCTGGTGTCGTCGGCGGGGACAAGGGAGACGCCGGTGTCCTCCGCGTGGAGGGTGGAGTCCAGGGCGATCTCAAAGTAGCCGTGCCCGCCCGGGCCGGCGTAGGGCATGCCCGGCCGGCACAGGGCACAGACATAGGGGTGCATGACGGTGTCGGTGGCGTAATGGCTGAGAAAGCCCAGGGCATACTCCACCTGCGGCCGGGTGGAGACGTGCTTCATCAGGCTCTGCAGAAAGGCACCGGTGTTTTCCTCATGCATGCGGTTGCCCAGACCGGGCAGGTCAAAGCGCCGCTTGGAGGCGGATTTCCACACCTCAAAGCAGAACAGCGAATCCGGCCCGTTGGCCCCGGCAGCAAAGGCCGCCGGGTACTGGATCCGGTAGTGTACCCCCTTGGCTGCGCGGTGGGCCGTGCGCACATGGGTATATCCTTCGGGCATTGTTGTCCCATCCTTCTATGCTTAGACATTGGGGCGGCAAAAACCATGACTGACAAAACAGCCGCGCCCGGGCAGGCCGGAACGCGGCTGAAGCTTGGTTTTTCTGCCGTGCCGCTCCTATTTTACACGAAACGGAGCGAAGATGCAAACCGGCGGATCATCGCCGGACAAAAGCCCCTGTATCACAGTTTTTTGCCGCTCTGCTTCAGGTACTTGGGCAGCAGGAAGAAGTAGAGCCCGCCGCCCAGGGCGACGATAATGAGGATGGACAGGATGCCGTAGGGGCTGGACGCGGCGTTGATGGCATCCACCTGTTCGGCGGTGGCGGTGGCGGCGGTCAGGCCCTGGCTGGTCAGCATGCTATTGGCCACTGTGGCGCTGACGATGCCCACCAGGGTGGGGCCGATGATGGAGCTGAACTTGCCGAAGATGTCAAAGAAGCCGAAGAACTCGCCGCTGCGCTCCTTGTCGGGGATGAGCTTGCCGAACATGCTGCGGGACAGCGCCTGGATGCCGCCCTGACTGGTGGCGCACAGCACGGCCAGCACCCAGAACTGCCACAGGCTGCGCAGGAAGAAGCCGAAGACGCAGATAAACATGTAAACGCAGATACCCACGCCCACCATGAACCGGGCGCCGAATTTTGCGCTGAGTTTCATGTACAGCAGGCAGAAGGGCAGGCCCAGCACCTGCACCAGCAGCAGGGCCAGCAGCATGCCGGTGGAATCCAGGCCCAGGTTGGTGCCGTAGGTGGTGGACATGCTGATGACGGTATGGACGCCGTCGATGTAGAAGAAGTAGGCGATGATGTAGACGAGCATGGGCTTGTTGCGGCCGATCTCCTTCATGGTGGAGACAACGCCCCGGATGTTGCGGCCCACGTCCCCCTTCTCGTAGGGTTTGCCGCCCTTCTGCTGGCAGTTTTTGAGCAGGGGCAGGCTGAACACCAGCCACCACACGGCGGTGAAGCCGAAGATGAAGGCCAGGCAGATGAGCATATCAATGCCCACCAGGTTCATGAGCAGGAAGATGACCAGGGGGATGGTAGAACCGCCGATGTAGCCCAGGCCGTAGCCCAGGGTGGAGACCCGGTCCATGCGGTCCTCGGTGGTGACGTCGGTGAGGAAGGCATCGTAGTAGATGCAGGAGGCGTCAAAGCCGATGGTGCTCAGGATGTACAGAACCAGAATGAACATGGCCACCCGGCCCGCCGCCTCGGTGGAGGAGGTGAAGTCCATAAGCGGGGTGAAGGCCAGCCCGGCCACCGCCAGGATGCCCAGGCCCAGGAAGATGGAGAACAGTTTTTTGCGCATGCCCCGGATGTCGCCGAACACCCCCAGGAAGGGCGCCGACAGGGCGACGATGGCCATGGCGATGCTGGTGGCGTAGCCCCAGGTACTCATGCTGGAGACGCTGTCTGCGGTGCATTCGGCCACCGAATCAAAAAAGATGGGCAGGATGGTGACAATGATGACCGAGTGTGCACTGTTGGCCCAGTCGTACATCATCCAGCTGACTTCCTGCTTGGTATAGCCTTTCAACAAACCCATGCCGGTTTCCTCCTGACAGTAAGATACTAAAATATATTTTAGCATCCCCCGGCAGCAAAAACAATGCGGCACACCCAAAAAAGAGAGGGATGTGCCGCAAAATTTGTGTAAAATGTCCGTATGGTTTTGGGAAATGTCCCGGGCAGGCGGAGGGTCAGGCGCTCTCGGTGAAGGAGGACTCCTCAGATCCGGCGGACGCTCCATCAACGGCTGCGCTCTCCCCTGTGGCAGGGAAGAGATCCCCCATCTCGATGTCAAACTGATCCAGGTATTCCTGCAGGTCTGCCTCCCCGTCAAAGCAGTCGCCAGCATACCAGATATCTTCATCCACATCCATGGCCAGTTCTTCCGCCGTGAGGTCCAGGCCCCACTTGCTGCCGATGGAAAGATAGTAACTGCGGGACAGATCCGGCATCTTGCCGTTCTCCCAGAAGGTGTCGAAGGTATAGTCGGTAAAGGGCAGCCCCGCCGCCTCCGCTGCGTCGATGATCCGGCGGCAGTCCTGGGCAAAGGCCAGCTGGGAATCGTAGGAATGTGCAAAGGTCACATAGACGCCGGCCTCGTCGGTGGAAGTGATCGTCGCGGCGGCCGCCTCCTCGGCAGAGATGGGGCGGTGCAGCGTGACGCTGACGCTCAGGTCGCGCACCATTCCCAGAGGGGAAAGGGCATCGTAGGCCTTTTGTTCCAGCTCGGTCTTGAGCCGGTATTCGGTGTATTCGTGGGTGGGGCCGTAGCCGTCGATGAGGGCGCAGACCACATTGGACCCGGCCGCTGCCACCAGCAGCAGAAAACAGACGAACATGCTGAGGAAATCATACCGGAGGGTCACATCAGGGCGTGCTGAATAAATCAGCACCTCAATTCCCAGGATGATAAGAATGGCCGGAGAGAATTTCAGCACCGAAAGGACGTCGAAGCCCGGCACGAAAACCCGTACCAGAAGCAGCACGCCCACCCCGATGAGGGTAAGGGCAAAGGCCACGGTACCCACCCGGCGGACCCGGCGAGGAGTTTCGGACGGCGTCTGAGGCGCGCCGTGCCCGGCCTGCGCCGTATGGGGCGCGGCCTGAGGGTTCTGTTGTTCCATTTTTATCGGTTCCTCCCTCTCTCAGTGGTTGTCGGCATCGTCCCCGGAGACGGGGTTTTCCGCCGTGTCCCCGGGCTGCTGGTTTCCGGTGCGGATGCCCGCCTTGGGCCAGCGGGGCGCGCTGCCGGAGCCCAGATCCTCATCGGGCATGCCGGAGAAGCCGGGGATGTCCTGATCGGAGGGCATGTTGCCGGAGTCCCAGTCACCGCCGGGATAGGGCGGGATGTCGTCGGGAGGCAGGTAACCCCGGTGCCCCCGCTTGCCGCCCAGCAGCCAGAAGCCGCCGGCAATCAGCAATGCCGCCACCACAACGGTGGGGACCATATTGACAAAGTACCAGGAGAAGAGATTATAGAGGATGGGTTCAATGATGGAGCTGTACAGCGCCCAGACGCCCAGACCGATGAGGATCCAGCCGATCACCCGGTTGCCGGAGGGGAAAATGCTGCGCAGGGACCCCAGATTGTCGAACAGCAGCAGTTCGTCCGGCTTGGGATCGCCGGCGGTCATGCGGCGGATCAGGTCATAGGTGTCGAAGAAGCTGTACATCCAGATGATCGGGCAGATGACCACCAGCGGTCCGATGAGCGCCCCCAGCCCCACGCCGATGCAGAACAGCGTGATGAGGGAAAGCCCCCGCTTCATATATCCGTAATACATCTGCCCTGCGCCGGGGATGCAGGCAAAGCAGAAGGTCAGGAATCCGTTTTTCTTCATCGTTTACTCCCCCTTGGCAGGCTTCTGCCCGCCGTCGTCGGTATTGTGCCCGGGCTCCGCCAGCTGGGTAAGCCCGCTCTGTGCGTATGCCTGCAATTCCTCGAGCAGGCCGTCGATGGTCTTGCTGACCGAGCCGAACATTTCCTTGATGCCCTGGCTGATGGTGAACCGGGGCCCTTCGGAGAGGCGCTGGGCCTGGCTCTGCGCTCTGCCGTCCGAGAGGTTGAAGGCTCCGAACTGCCACAGGGCAAAGGCCAAGATCACGGCCGCCGCCACCGAGATATACCGGTTGGTCATGACCCGGATGGAACGCATGCGCATCAGGTTCTGCACCTGCGGGATCAGGTCGTTGGCCGGGGAAAGCAGCTTTTCGGGCATGGCCTCCAGCCAGTTGGTATAGCGGTTGAGGCATTCGTTGCAGAAGCTGATGTGCTCGGCGGCTTCCAGGCTGCCCAGTTCATCCAGCGTTCCCTTTTCCATGGCGTCCAGACCGCTGCCGGTCAGATGCCCGTTTCGGTCAAACAGCTTTTCATTGTCAAATGGTACCAGTGCATTCTGCATCACGACTGCCTCCTTTCCTCAATCTGTCTGCGAAGGATCACTTTTGCCCGGAAGATCTGGTTCTGTACCGTCTTTTCCGGCCGTCCCAGCGCCCGGGCGATCACCGGGACGGTCTTGTGCTCCAGCAGATACATCGTCGCCACGCTGCCGTAGGGCTCGCGCAGGGTGCGGATCATCTGCCGCAGCTGTTCCGTCTCGTCCCGGAGGATGATCGCCTCCTCCGGGCTGCGGGCTTCGCCGGGCGGTGCACCCCGGGGTTCGGGAAGCTGGTCGTCCTCCTGGGCCTGCACCCGGCGCACCCAGGCACTCTTGAGGTGGTCCTTGCACTTGTTGGTCGCCACCCGCACCAGCCACTGTTTGTAGTAGTTGGGGTCGCACCGGTCGATGTAACTGTACGCCGAGAGGAAGGTATCCTGGGTCAGGTCCTCGGCGGTGTGGGGGTCATGTACGAACTGATAGCAGACAGTATAGATCAGTCTCTGGTACTGCCGCATCAGATCGGCAAATTCTTCATTGCTCAGCCTCCACACCCCCTCTGCGTGATATCGGGCCCTCTGGAAGGGCCCTCCGCAGCGGCGCCTTCTGACCATACTACGAACGGGCCCGGCGGGATTTTGCATCCGCACCCGTTTTTTTCGCAATTTTTTTGAGAAACATTCTTTTTGCCCCGCGGCAGGTGTTTGACACGGCGGGCAAAAAGCTGCGAATTCCGGTACAGGAGAAGTCACGGACAAACAAAACCGGCCGTCGGTCGGATGCCGGGGCATCCGGCGCCGGGCCGGTGTGTCTGTTCCAATATCAGAGGTCGATGTCCAGAAGCACCGGGCAGTGGTCGGAGCCGTAGATGTCCGGCAGGATGGATGCCTCCCGGATACGGTCGGCCACCCGGCTGGAGACGATGAAATAGTCGATGCGCCATCCGGCGTTCCGCTCCCGGGCCTTGAAGCGCATGCTCCACCAGCTGTATGCCCCGGTGGCGTCGGGATGGAGGTAGCGGAAGGTGTCGGTGAATCCGGCAGCCAGCAGCTCGGTCATCTTGCCCCGCTCCTGGTCGGAAAAGCCTGCCGCACCCCGGTTGGGGCCGGGGTTTTTCAGGTCGATCTCCTGATGGGCCACGTTGAGGTCACCGCAGAGCACCACCGGCTTTTTTGCGTCCAGGCCCAGCAGATAGGCCCGCAGATCGTCCTCCCACCGCATGCGGTAGTCGATGCGGGCCAGGCCCTCCTGGGCGTTGGGAACGTAGACGTTGACCAGGTAAAAGCCGGGGTATTCCAGGGTAATGGCCCGGCCCTCGTGGCTGTGCTCCTCCACGCCGATGCCGTAGCTCACCGACAAAGGCTGGGTTTTGGTCCACACTGCCGTGCCGGAGTAGCCCTTTTTCTCCGCCGAGTAGATGTACTCGGTGTAGCCTTCCGGCGCGAAATCTGCCTGGCCCGGCTGCATTTTGGTCTCCTGAATGCAGAAGGCGTCGGCATCCAGTTGGGTGAAGGCCTCGGCAAAGCCCTTTTTCAGGCAGGCGCGCAGGCCGTTGACGTTCCAGCTGATGAGTTTCATAGAATAAATTCCTCTCCCGTCACGCCGTGGCTGCACCTTTGGCAGGGACGGCGCGGCGTTTCCATTTTCCGCTGACAAAGCGGATGACAAAGCAGGTCACACGGCAGACCCAGTCCACGATCATGGCGATCCAGACGCCCACCGCGCCCCACTGCATGTTGACACACAGAATGTAGGAGAATCCCAGCCGCCAGATGGCCATGGACAGGATGGACACCAGCATGGTGAAGCGGACGTCGTTGGCGGCGCGCAGGGCGTTGGGCAGCACGAAGGCCGCCGGCCACAGCACAATGCTGCAGCCGCAGTGGATGAGGATCAGGATGCGGGACAGTTCTGCCGTCTCAGGGGACAGGGTGTACATGCCCAAAAACAGGGGCAGGGCCAGGATGACCACCGCGTTGGCCAGACTCTGGACAATGTAATCCCAAAGCATGAGTTTTTTGGTGTAGTAGATGGCCTGGGAAGGGCTGCCCGCACCGATGCAGCGGCCCACCACCGAGATCATGGCCAGGCCCATGGCCTGACCCACGATGCAGCCCACGCTGTCCAGGTTGTTGGCCACGGCGTTGGCCGAAATGTGCACGGTGCCGAACAGCGAGATCATGCTGACCACCAGCACACGCCCCAGCTGGAAAAGGCTGTTCTCCATAGCCGAGGGGATGCCGATGTACAGGATGTTGCGGACCATCTCCGGCCGGAAGCTGAACACTCCCGCCCAGCTGACCTGAGCAGGGTTTTCGTGGTGGGTGGCCAGGCGAAGGATCAGAACCGCGCCGATGGCGCGGGACACCAGGGTGGGCACCGCCACACCGGCCACCCCCATGTGCAGCACAAAGACGCAGAGCGCGTTGCCGCAGACATTGATGACGTTCATCAGGACGCTGACCCGCATGGAGATGGCGCTGTTGCCCGACGAGCGGAAGATGGCCGCTCCGGCGTTGTACAGTGCCAGGAAGGGGTAGGAAAGCCCCGTGATGAAGAAATAGGTCAAAGCGGCGCTCATGACATCGTCGTCGATCTGGCCGAAGAAAAGCCGCAGCAGCGCATGGGAAAAGCCCAGGCAGAAGGCCATGACCGCCACGCCCAGCAGGGCGCTGAGCATGACCAGCTGACCGGCACTGCGGCAGGCATCCTCCCGGCGGCGGGCGCCGAGAAACTGGCTGGTGACCACGGCGCCGCCGGTGGCCAGGGCCGCCCCCAGGGAAATGCCCAGGATCACACAGATCGGAAGAGCGTCGTGTAGGGAAAGAGTGTAGATCTCGGTG
>CALXHO010000067.1 GCA_944388125.1 uncultured Gemmiger sp.
ACGAGTATATGCAGACACTGCCTCCGGATCCGCCCGATGTTTACGCCAATGTCCCTGTGGCGAAGAATGAGGAAGGAAACTGAAAGTTGAAAATTCCGGACGGGGATTGTCACAAAAGAACTTTGTGATGAGCGCCCACCTGCAATCCGGATCGAAAATAAAGTCCCGCACCTTTTCGGTTTCTGCCGAAGAGATGCGGGGCTTTTTATTGCAGGATGAATCCGGAAGAACTTATTTTCCGGTGCGGCGGGGCTTTTTGCGCACACTGTATCCGAACTTGCCCAGCCGGCGGCCGAGGGCCAGATAGTCCCCGTGGGAGTAGACGATCAGCTTGGCGCGGTTGAGGCAGAGACGTCCGTTTTCGTCCAGCAGACTTTCATCCACGTCCACCGCCACTACCTCGGCCAGGAACAGGTCGTGGCTGCCCAGGGGGATGCGCTGAGTGACCTTGCATTCCAAATTGACGGGGCTCTGTTCCAGAAGCACCGTGCCGATCTTGGCGGCTGGCAGGGCAGAGAGTTTCATCTCCCGGAACTTGTCCACATCCCGTCCGCTCCTGACGCCGCACCAGTCCACGGCACGGGTCAGGCTCTCGGTGGGCAGGTTGATGACAAACTCGCCGCTGTCGCAGATCAGACCGTGGCTGTACCGTTCCGGCCGCACGCTGATGCTCACCATGGGCGGCTGGGTGCAGATGGTGCCGCACCAGCCCACCGTGATGAGGTTGGGATGATCGGCGGGGCCGCAGCTGACCAGCACCGGCGGCTCGGGGTTGAGCAGGGTGGAGCCCTTCCAAACCTGACGTGCCATGGTTATTCCTCCTCCCAGGTGCGGTCGCTGATGATGTAGCGCGGCCGGGCCTTTGTCTCCATATAGATTTTACCGATGTATTCGCCGATCACGCCCAGGCAGATCAGCTGGACGCCGGATACAAAGCAGATGATGCTCGTGGTGCTGGCCCAGCCGGAGACGGTATGCCCCAAAACGGCCTGGATGACAGCCCAGATCACACCGATAAAGCTGATGAGCGCCACCGCCACGCCGAACCCGGTGATGAGCCGGATGGGCTTGACTGAAAGGCTGGTGATGCCGTCAAAGGCCAGAGCCAGCATTTTGGACAGGGGGTAGTGGCTTTCCCCGGCCAGACGCTCGTGGCGCTCGTAGGCAACGCTGGTGCTCTTGAATCCCACCAGGGGCACCATGCCCCGCAAAAAGAGGTTGACCTCCTTGAAGTTGGCAAATTCCTTGAGAACGCGGGCACTCATCAGGCGGTAATCCGCATGGTTGAACACCACCTCGGCGCCCATGGCGTTGAGCAGCTTGTAAAAACTCTGAGCGGTGAAACGCTTGAAGAAGGTGTCGGTGGCGCGGCTGCTGCGCACACCGTACACCACCTCGCAGCCATCGTGGTAGGCCTCCACCATCTTGTCCATGGCGTTGATGTCGTCCTGACCATCGCAGTCGATGGAGATGGTGATATCGCAGCGCTCGCGGGCCTCCATCAGCCCGGCCAGCACGGCGTTCTGGTGGCCGCGGTTGCGGCTCTGGCTGATGCCCAGATAGTGGGGATCCCTTTTGGCAAGGTCGCAGATGATCTCCCAGGTTTTGTCCTTGGAGCCGTCATTGACAAACAGGATGCGGCTGTCCGGGCTGATGCTGCCGTCCTTGGCCAGCTGCTGGATTTTTTCGAGAAACAGCGGAGCGGTGATGGGCAGAACCTCCTGCTCGTTGTAGCAGGGGATGACGATGTACAAGACGGGCTGCTGTTTATGAGAATTCATGAATGGCTGACCTTCCCTTCCTGATATTGTGCCCGCAGGCGGTCGGTGTCGAGAATCTTGAAACTGCCTCGATAGGTTTCCAGCAGACCCTCCTGCTGCATGCGACCCAGTTCCCGGCTGAGGGCGCTGCGGTCGCAGTTGAGATATTCCGCCAGCCCTGCACGGGTCAGTGAGACCGAGAAGGTGTTGCTTCCTGCCCGTTCCGCCTCGTCCAAAAGCCAGATGCAGATACGGGCCCGCAGGCTTTTACAGATCAGAAGTTCCACCCGGCGGTCCAGGGCAAAGTATTTGTTGCTGATGGTGGTGACCAGATTCTGCAGCAGCTGATAGTGGGACTCGTGCAGGTGGGAGCAGGGATGGATGATCTTCTGGTAGGGCAGATAGGCAGCCAGACAATCGGTCTCTGCCATGACACTGACCGGACTGCGCAGGCTGGACCCGGACAGCACGTCGCCGAACAGTCCGGCGGGGCCCATGTGGGTGATGGCCACGCTGGCGCCGTCGGGGGTGTTTTTGAAGGCGGTGATGGAGCCTTCCAGCACGATGCCGACCTCGTGGTTCTCATACCCGGCCAGCAGCAGGAATTCCCCCTTCTGGTACCGGCGTACCCGGGGGCGGAAACACTGCATCATGTTGTCAAGCTCATCGTCCCGCATGTTCTGCAAGAGCGATGTGGCCCGCAGTGTATCGTAGTAAGGACGCAGATCCAAAGATTGTCCTCCTCTTCTTCGCTGCCGTCATGTTGCGCCGGCAACGGAAATTTTGATCTCATTATAGTATAGTAACAACGTGAATTCAAGCAGGGCGGTCTTTGACCGTCCTGCCGCCGCGTTTTCGCGGTGTACCCGGGAAACCCGGGGCGGCGGCGAACCTGCGCCTGCCGCGGCACAGAAGGAGGAGTTTTAGCAATGATACTCAAACGTTTGGCAGCCGGTTTCACGGCACTGGCAATGTGCGTTGCCCTGGCGGCGTGCAATGCTTCCGATTCTTCCCAGAGCAGCAGCACCGCTGCCACCCCCGAGGCAACTCCTGCTGAGACGGCAGCCCCGGCGGAGGAAACCCCGGAGACTTCCTCGGCAGCCGCGCTGCGCGTTGCCGGACTGAAGGGCCCCACCACCATGGGCCTTTGCAACCTGATCTCGGACAGCGAGGGCACCGGTGAGTATGACTTCACCATGTACGGTGCAGCCGATGAGATCGTGCCCCTGCTGGTCAAGGGCGATATTGATGCTGCTGCCGTGCCCGCCAACCTGGCGGCGACCCTCTACCAGCGCACCGAGGGCGCGGTGCAGGTGGCCTGCATCAACACCCTGGGCGTGCTGTACATTCTGGAGCAGGGGGATACCGTGCAGTCGGTGGCTGACCTGAAGGGCCAGACCATCCTGACCACCGGCAAGGGCACCACGCCGGAGTATGTTCTGCGCTATGTGCTGGAGCAGAACGGCCTCAACCCTGACACCGACGTGACCATCGAGTATTTCAACGAGGCCACCGAGGCATTGTCCCAGCTCCAGGCGGGCCGCGGCACCATTGCCATGCTGCCCCAGCCCTTTGTCACCAGCGCCCTGTCCCAGGTGGAAGGCCTGCGCGTTGCGCTGGACATGAACACCGAGTGGGAGGCCGTTGCAGGCAGCAAGCTGGTCACCGGTGTCCTGGTTGTCCGCAAGGATGCCATCGAGCGGGACCCCGCCGCCTTTGAGACCTTCATGGAAGGCTATGCCGCCAGCGTGGAGGCCGCCAACACCGATCTGGAGGGCACTGCCGCCCTGTGCGAGGAGTACGGCATTGTCGCCAAGGCTGCCCTGGCACAGAAGGCGCTGCCCGAGTGCAACATCGTGTTTGAGACCGGCAGCGAGATGAAGACCGATCTGACCAACTACTTCCAGGTACTGTACGACGCCGATCCGTCCAGTGTGGGCGGCCAGATGCCGGACGATGCCTTCTATTACAATGCTGAAGCCTGAGGCTTTTCGTCAGAGGCGCCTGCTGCAAAAGGCAGGCGCCTTGGCGTTTTGGGTGATCGTCTGGCAGCTTGCGGCGATGGCACTGGGCCACGGGGGACTTTTCCTCACGACCCCGGTGGGGACGCTGCAGGCATTGGCCCGCCTTTTGCCGACGGCAGAGTTCTGGTACCGGATCGCTTTCAGCTCTCTGCGCATTCTGGCCGGTTTTGTGCTGGCGGTGGTATGCGGTACGGCGCTGGCGGCGGCCGGGGCAAGATGGCCTGCGGTGGGAATTTTGTTTTCTCCTCTCGTGCAGATCATCCGGGCCATGCCGGTGGCCAGCTTTGTCATTCTGGCCTTGCTGTGGGTGCGCAGTGCCAATCTTTCCGTTGTGGTCAGTTTTACCCATGTGCTGCCGGTGGTATACGCCGGTGTGGCGGGGGGCATTGCAGATACCGACCGTCAGCTGCTGGAAATGGCAAAGGTCTACCGGCTGCCGCTGTCCCGCAGGCTGCGCTATATCTGGCTGCCGGGCGTGTTCCCCTCCTTCAGTGAAAGCTGTGCCGCCGCCATGGGTATGTGCTGGAAGAGCGGCGTCTCAGCCGAAGTCATCGGCCTGCCCGATCACTCGGTGGGCGATGCCCTCTACCGCGCCAAGATCACGCTGACCACACCGGACGTTTTTGCCTGGACGCTGGTCATTATCTTGCTGTCCGCCTTTCTCTCGGCGGTAGCGGCCTGGCTTCTGCGTTGTCTCAAACGGCGCCTTTGCGGGGAGGTGAGCGCATGATCCGTGTGACCGGTCTCTCAAAATCCTTCGGGGAGAAGAAGGTGCTGGAAAACCTCACTCTGGAGGTGAACGGCCCTGTGGTACTGATGGGGCCCTCCGGACGGGGCAAGACCACCTTGCTGCGCATCCTCATGGGGGTGGAGCAGCCGGATTCCGGCAGGATCGAAGGTCTTGCCGGCCGGGGGCTGGCGGCAGTCTTTCAGGAGGATCGTCTCTGCCCGCAGCTCACGGCGGCGGGCAATATCTGCCTGACCGGGCGGGGCGTGACGATACCGCAAGCAGAACAGGAACTCAGGAATCTGGGCTTTTCCCAGGCGGATCTGGCACAGCCGGTCAGCAAACTCTCGGGCGGACAGAAGCGCCGTGCCGCCTTGCTGCGGGCGCTGCTCTGCCGCCAGACGGACATCCTGCTGATGGATGAACCCTTTACCGGCATGGACGATGCCCTGGTGGGGGATGCCGCCGCCGCGGTGGTGCGTCTGACGGCAGGGCGGGATGCCTTGCTGGTCACCCACGACCACAGTGCCGCCAGGCTTCTGAGGTGGCCTGTTGTGACGCTCTGAACCCGGCAACAAAGTTTTTTCAAAAAATGATGCTTTTTGCAAAAAAGCTATTGACAGATGACAGAAGTCTTGCTATAATACAATACGCAGTTTGGCGCTAAACGCTGAGCTGCCTATGGAAAGATGGCTGAGCTGGTCTAAGGCGCACGACTGGAAATCGTGTAGGGCCCCTAAAGCCCTCAAGGGTTCGAATCCCTTTCTTTCCGCCACAAACCCCTGCCGCATTGCGGCAGGGGTTTTGTCGTGTCATGGGGCAGATTTATCGGCTTCCCGGCCGCTGCCTCATCGAAAGAGCCTGCCCCGCACAAACGAACAGAAAGAAATCCCGCCCGCTTGCCAAGCTGTCCGATGAAGAACAGCCCGCAAGCGAGCGGGATCTCTTTTATTCAATCAGCCGGAATGGCCAGGAAAGGCTTTTGCCCTGATCAGAACGCCCATTCGCCGTCCCGGAAGATCTCGACGGTCTCGCCGTTCTTGCGCAGACCGGTGATGTGGCTGTCCACAGCACCTACCATGACATCCTCATGGATGGCGGAGTCGTTGAGGCCCTTTTCCATCAGCTGCTCACGGGTCATGTCGCGGCCGCCCACGATGTTGGTGGGATAGCCTGCGCCGAAAGCAATGTGGCAGGCGGCGTTCTCGTCAAACAGGGTGTTGTAGAACAGCACACCGCTGCGGCGGATGGGGCTGGAGGCGGGCACCAGAGCAAGCTCACCGATGCGGTTGGCGTTTTCGTCGGTGGAGAGCAGCTCGCCCAGCAGCTCGGCGTTTTTCTCGGCGCCGTGCTCGATGACCTTGCCGTCCCGGAAGGTGACATGCCAGCCCTCGATCAGCTGGCCGTTGTAGGCATAGGGGCGGGTGCCGTAGACCACACCGTTGACGCGGTCGCGGTGGGGAGCGGTAAAGACTTCCTCAGTGGGAACGTTGGCGATGAATTCCACGCCGTTTTCCGCCACGCTGGAAGCACCCTCCCAGGTGGCGTCCTCGGCCAGGCCGACCGTCAGGTCGGTACCGTTGCTGCTGACCATGTGGACGCTGTCCAGCTGCCAGGCGTTGAGCTGATCGCGGCGGGCCTTGGTCTTGGCTACGTGCTCCTTCCACTCGGAAACCGGGTCGCCGCCGGTCACGCGGCAGACGTCGAAAATCAGGGCCCACAGCTTCTCCATGGCCTCGGCCTCGGGCAGACCGGGGAATACCTTGGCGGCCCAGCCGGGGGCGGGCACCGCGGCCACGCACCACTGGACGCGGTCGTTCATGGTGTACTCCTGCCAGGGCTTGAGCACCGTGCGGCGGGCCAGATTGACCCGGTTGAGCTTGCCGGCATCCAGTCCAGCGTAAGCCTCGGGATCGGAGGCGTGGATGGCCAGGGTGCAGCAGCCGTCCGGGTCCTCAGCGTAGTCCAGATAGCTGCGCAGCTCGTGGGGCTTCATGGCTTTCAGATCTTCCTCGGCGGCCATCTCCATGTCGATACGGGACAGGCGCTCGTCCTCCCACCGCACAATGACTTTCTTGGCGCCGGCCTCATACCCGGCCTTGGCACAGGCGTGGGCAAACTCCGGCATGGTCACCGGGCAGCGCACAATAAAATTCTGGTGGGGACGCACATTGACGCCCACCTTGACGATAAAATCTGCATACAACTGTAAAAGTTTCTGATCCATTTTCTCTGCTCCTTTATGCCTTGCCCTCGTGGAACAAGGCGGTTGATAATTGGACTGGTTCCAGTATACACGATACCCAGCCAAAAGAAAAGCAATACCCTCCACGGGCACAAAAGGACTGGAAATCCTTGCACAGAAAACGGGAATCCGGTATACTGGCGGTAAAGAGAAAAAAGAGGAGGAAGTCTCAGATGAAACACGCCAACCGGACAATGCTTCTGATGGGAATCCCTGCAATCCTGCTCCTGCTGGCGGGGATTCTTTTGCTGTGGGGCGGCGGGGCCATGCTGGATTCCGCGGAGGCCATGGCCCGGCAGGCGACCGATACAGGCGGGCAGACCCCCGGGGATGTGGAAGGCTATGCCATGCTGGCCGGTCTGGCCGGCGCCGGGATGGGCGGTCTGGCCGGACTGGCGGCACAGCTGTTCGGGATGCTGCTGATTCTTTACGGCGGCGGGGTGCTGCTGTTCTCCGGCATTGCCAGGCTGATCCTGGACCCGGGCAGAAATCGTCTGCCGGCTTACCGGGTTCTTATGGGGATTGCCTGTGTCATTGCACTGCTGCCGGTGCCGGAACTGCTCAAGACTTTTGGGCGGGCGCTTTGGGAGGGGACGATACAGCCTTTGCCTCTGGCCGCTGCCGCCGCCGTCTGTGTAATCGTATTTTTCAGCGGTCGGAATACCTATACAGACCGCATTTTTTCCTGAAAAAACATGAGGCGTCTCCGCTGTGTGCGGGGGCGCCTCATGGTGCAAAAGGGGAGATAATAGCGTAAGAAGGTTACATGCCCAGGAAGAAACGGCAGAACAGGGCGGCGCAGATGGCACCCACAAAGGGAGCGGTGCCGGGGACCAGCAGGCCGTATTTCCAGTCATTGTCAGCCTTGTTGCCGATGGGCAGAATCTGGTAGGCAAGGCGGGGGCCCAGGTCGCGGGCCTGGTTCATGGCAAATCCAGTGGTGCCGCCAAATCCCATACCCACGGCCCAGACCAGCAGGCCGACGCCGATGGGCAGCCAGTTTTCGTAGTTCTTGGCAATGGCAAGAATTGCGCTGAGAAAGACGGTGGTGGCAAAAGCTTCCACAAAGTAGTTGCGGGGCAGATCGCGTATGGGCGGGTTGGTGGAGAAGATGTTGCGCACCGCGATGGGATCGACTTCCTTCTCACTGGCCTTGAACTGGTCGGCATACATGACGTAGCAGATCAGCGCCCCCACAAAAGCACCGGCCATTTCGGCCAGGGCATAGGGGAGGAAGCAGGACCAGGGGATCATGCCCAGAATGGCCTGGGCCAGAGCCATGGCGGGGTTCAGACAGACGCCGCCGAAAATCATCAGGACAACAGAGATGCCGAAGCCCCAGGTGGTGATGGCAAACAGGTGACCGGAGCCCCGGTATTTGCTGTTTTTCAGCACCTCGTCGCAATGGACGCCGACACCAAACACGATCATCAGACCGGTGCCGAGAAATTCGGCCAGTACATTATGCAGCATAGGATCCTCCTCCTGCCGGTCAGTGAACGATGACGGACAGGCCGTCGGGGATGACTGCCACACGGGCATCGCTGCCCATACGGGCATAAGCCCGGGCCAGAGCCTCGTCCACGGTGGAGGCAAGCTCCATGTGCAGATGGGCGGCAATCTCCGGATCCAGCAGATCAGAGACCAGGATCACGTGATACTTGACCAGGATCCGTGCCAGGATCTGGCTGGTCCACTGTTCGGGCACCGTCTCCAGGCGGGGTGTTGCGGTGGCCTGCTGCAGGAACGCTTCGGGAGAATCTGCCTTGGCGATGTTGTCGTAGAAAGCCTGTCCGCCGTGACCGTCGCGGCAGCCTGCCACCATAATGATGACGCCGCCCTCGCGCACGGTGGCCTCGGCAGCGGTCATGCCCTTGACGGCCTGGTAGACGTTCTGGTCAAGGGGATAGCCGCCGTTGGTGGAGATGGCAATGTCGCAGGGAACCTTGCTCACGTGGGCCAGGTCACTGACAAAGTTGCAGCCCTGCAGATGGGCGTCCTCGGTGTCGCCGGCGAAAGAGGCGATGATCTTCTTGTCCTCGTTGAGGACGACGTTGACGATGAAAGCCAGACGGGCAGCGCGGGCAGCATAGACCATGTCTGCGTGGATGGGATTCATGGACAGGTTGCCGGTGCGGCACTGGGGGGAAGCGATGAACTCGCCGCAGTGGTTGGCCTGGATGGTCTTGTAGCTGGCGATGCCGGGCAGAACAGCCTTACGCCCGCCCGAGAATCCGGCAAAGAAATGAGCTTCAATGAAACCTTCGGCCAGGAGCAGATCAGCGCTGGCGGCAACCATGTTGATCAGGCAGTTGCCGCCGCTGGGCAGAGTGCCGATGTTGACCATGGGAGATTTGCGGGCATCGTGCATGACGATCTCCACGTTGTTGACGATATCCTCGCCGTACTTGGCCACCAGCTCCTCATGGGTGGAGGCGCGGTGGAAGCCCGTCGCCACCAGGATGCGGATACGGGCATCGGGAGCGGCGCTGCGCAGGCGGCGCAGAATGATGGGCATGATGATGGCCGACGGCACGGGGCGGGTGTGGTCGGAGCTGATGATGACGATGTTCTTTTTGCCCTTGGCGAGCTCTTCCAGGCGGGGGGAGCCGATGGGGTGGTCGAGGGAATCCTCCACCAGTTCGGATTCGCTCTTCTCGGCACGGTAAGCAGCCTGACGGGAAACCAGAACACCGGCCAGATTGCTCTCCTCGATGTGGAGGGTCTGGGAGCCGGTGTCGTAGGGCAGGCGGAATTCTTTCATGGAACGTACACTTCCTTTGTTTGTACTGGCCTTTCAAATGGCGGTTAGAAGTGTAGCACAGGGGGACTGGACAAACCACCTCAAAAGATGGTATCATTTGTTACACTTTAAAGAGGAGAGGAGGACCCTTCGGATGGACGGCGACGCGTATCTGCTGGAGCGGCTCAAAGCCTGGGGCTATACGCCGGAGCAGCGTCCGCGGCACACCTATCTGGCCTACTGCGGCCTGGACCAGCCGTTTACCTATGTGCTGGCCCACGGCGTGGTCAAGACCAGCATCATTCTGAAAAACGGCAAGGAGTTCAATATCGCCTACCTCAAAGGCCCTTCCCTGATCTCGCTGCTGCGGGATGAGGTATCCACATTTACCAGTGCCCCCTTCAATATCCGGGTGGAGAGCGAACAGGCTTCCTTTTATAAGGTGCCGCGGGTGGAACTGTGGAATGCCCTCAACCGCGACCCGGGCCTCCAGCAGTATGTCAAGGAGTATTACCGCTGCCGCTGGTCGGAGGGAATCCGCAGCCAGCAGCTGCTGGCCATGAATACCAAGAAAGGTGTGGTCTGCGGATTCCTGCTGAATATGGCGCAGCAGTTTGGCTGCAAAGTGCCCGGCGGAACGCTGATCGACTTTGTGGTCTCCTATGAGGACATTGCGGGATTCTGCGGCATCTCCACCCGCAACAGCGTCAACCGGATCATCAGCGAATTGCGCCGGGAGGGCCTGATCCAGCTGCAGGGACGGCGCATCCTGATCCCATCGGCGGACCGTCTGCGGGAGCAGATCGCCGAGTAATGATAACATTCAGCCCAAAGTCAGACAAAAAAGGGACACCGTCCAGCTGCGGACGGCGTCCCTTTTCTTTCATTAATAAGTTGTCCGTACTTCCGGATCAGAACGCCACTTTCTTGGCGATGTAATCCTTCAGCTCGGAGATGGGCAGGCGGACCTGCTCCATGGTATCGCGGTCACGGACGGTGACGCAGTTGTCGGCGGGGGTCTTGTCGTCGCCCACGGTCTGGAAGTCGACCGTCACGCACAGCGGGGTACCGATCTCGTCCTGACGACGGTAGCGCTTGCCGATGGAACCGGCGTCGTCGAAGTCCACCATGAAGTCCTTGGCCAGCTCGTTGCGGATCTCCATGGCCTTGCCGGACAGCTTCTTGGACAGAGGCAGCACGGCGCACTTGAAGGGCGCCAGGAAGGGATGCAGGTGCAGCACGGTGCGGATGTCCTCCTTGCCCTTGCTGTCCACGAGATGCCCCTCGTCGTAGGCCTCGCACAGGAAGGCGAGGGC
>CALXHO010000068.1 GCA_944388125.1 uncultured Gemmiger sp.
GGCAACAACGATCTGGAAAAGTTCCTGGAATCCCAGGACTGCGAGGTCAACCTGCCCGGCCTGATGGGCTTTGTGGAATACTGTATTGCCAACTACACCATCACCCAGAAGCTGTACGGCGGCAATGTCATTGTGGCGGGCGGCGCCGATGCGCTGCTCAGCTGGCTGGATTCCATCGGCAACGCCATGAATGCCGCCCTGCGCAAGTACGGGTTCTATGCGCCCGGTTCCTTCCGGGAACTGATGGAGAAACCCAAGGGCATTGTCTCCCTGGGTGCCAAGATGGGGGAGGGCTGGCTGCTCACCGCCGAGATGATCGAGCTGGTGGAGGGCGGCTACGCCAATATTGTCTGTGCCCAGCCCTTTGGCTGCCTGCCCAACCATATTGTGGGCAAGGGCATGATCAACAAGATCCGCGCCCTGCATCCCGAGGCCAATATTACCCCGGTCGACTACGACCCCAGTGCGACCCGTGTCAACCAGGAAAACCGCATCAAGCTGATGCTTGCCGTTGCCAAGGAACGCCTGCAGAACGGCGCTGCTGAGACTTCGGCTGTCACAGCGGAAGATCTGGCTGGCGGAGCTCCGTCGGTCAAGACTTCAGTCCCGGCCGGGATGTAATCTACGGCAGATCGGGTTCTTCCACAAACATACAATTATAGACAAAGCCCCCGCAGCACCGGAAGGCCGGTAGCTTGCGGGGGCTTTGTGTGTTCGATTTCGTTATGCGGCCGCGCTGACTCTGGAGCGGTAGAACCACCGAACCAGCAGGCAAACGCACACGACGACGGCAGCGGTGATGACCTCGGAGGTCCAGATGCCGATCACACCGAACTGGTACAGGCCGGCGGCAATGTTGGAGACGGCGTGAAGCCCGATGGCCAGAGGATATCCCCACATAGGCAGCTTTTTGGTGACGACCATCCAGATCAGCATGGACAGTGCCAGGTGCAGACAAATGGCAATGATGCGCTCCACACCGGCGGCCAGAAAAACGGAGGACGGCTGAGCGGCAAGCTGCTCCAACTGTGCCATGGCAGTGCTGGCCTGCTCGTCGGTGGCGCCTTCCAGCAGGGCATCTACCGAACCGCCGTTGACCATAATCATGACAACCAGATTGTTGGCAACGCTGACGCCGACCAACAGGATCGCCTCGATGCCGCCGTGGCCGACACCGTAGGCAAAGCCGGTCGTGGGGGAGGCGTCTTTCTTGCAGAGATAGCGCAGGCCGATCAGCCGGGCAGTTTCCTCAAAGAGTCCGGCTGCCAGACCGCCATACAGGCAGTACAGCACAAGGTTCTGGGCAATGCCGGGGACAAGGGAGAACACCAGCTGATGGAAAAGGCTCTCCAGCAGCATGGCGCCAGCGAGAAAACAGACAGCGCCGACAGAAATGGAGAGCAGGGCATTGCGGGAACGGCGGCAGCAGAGGACCGCCAGCACAATGGGAACCAGAAACGCAATCAGTGCCGAAATACCGGTAAAGACCACGCTGAGCAGGGGGAAGGCAAGCGACATAGGAATCCCTCACTTGGCATAATATTAGAAGAATGTCTAAATCTTTGGGTATTATACACGCTGGGGCAATGGCTTGTCAATTTCATTTATAAGGAATCGGTGAGCCGTCCGGTCTTCTGCAACGCAGTGCCGGGAAGGGGGGCACGGATAGAGAAATGATGATGGCTCTTTACCCGAATCCTGATGGGAAAAATGCCGGGATAATTACCCGATTCATTACGGCAAAATGGTCGAAACCGGGAACCGGTGGGGCAAAAGCGTGAAAAAATCGGGTAAAAAGCCGCTATGCGCCCTGTTTTTTGCCGTAAAAGTGGCAAAAAGACTTGCATTTTCAGGGCCTGTGTGGTATATTCCTATTGTTCGATGATTACTTGAAAGTGGGCCGTGCAGGTCCGCTTTCTTTTTATGATGGGGGCTGTTTGATGGAAAAAGCCAAAAAGGGACAGGGCACGGCAGGCGCTGCGGCGACGGTGGAAGCTCTTGTCCGGCCGACGATCGAGGCCATGGGACTCCGGCTGTGGGACGTCCGCTTTGAAAAGGAAGGCCCGGACTGGTTCCTGAGGGTCCTGATTGACCGTGACACGCCGCTGGACACCGACACCTGTGAGGAAGTCTCCCGTGCGATCGATCCCATCCTGGATGAGGCCGATCCCATTTCCCAGAGCTACTATCTGGAGGTTGGCAGTCCCGGCCTGGGCCGCAGGCTCAACCGTCCGGAGCACTTCGCCCAGCTCACCGGCCAGAAATGCCTGGCCCATCTCATCCGGCCCGACGCACAGGGACGCAGAGAAATTTCGGGCAAGCTGGCGGGCCTGGAGGATGGCAGGGTTACCCTTGAGACGGAGGAAGGCCCTGTAACCTTCGCACTGGATGCGGCAAGCTACGTCAAGCTCTGTGATGACGAAGATCTGTTCTGATTTCCGGTTGCTGCAAGGCAGCACCGTGTGGTATCTGCATACCATGGTTTGGATGAAACCGGCTGTATTATGAATTTGGGAGGAAACCGAGAAAATGGCAACTGCAACCAACAACAACGAGTTTTTTGAGGCGCTTGCCGCTCTGGAAAAGGAGCGCGGCCTGCCTGCCGACTACCTGATCGAAAAGATCAAGGCGGCCATCGTGATTGCGGTCAAGAAAGACTACGAAGTCGAGGATGAGAACGTCATCGTTGACATTGATCCCTCCATCGGAGCATTCCGCGCAAGCCTTGCCCGTGAGATCGTGGAGGAGGTCGAGAACCCCCATACCCAGGTCAGCCTGGAGGATGCCCAGCGGGTGCGCAAGAGCTACCAGATCGGTCAGAAGTTCATCACCCAGCTCAAGACCAAGGAGTTCGGCCGCATCGCCGCCCAGACGGCAAAGCATGTGATCCGCCAGGGCATCCGTGAGGCGGAGCGCAACGCCCAGTGCAGCGAGATGCAGTCCCGTGCCCATGAGATCATTTCGGCAACGGTGGTTTCCATCGATCCCGAGCGCGGCAATGTTACGCTGGATCTGGGCAAAGGCGGCAGCGCTGTGCTGCCCCGCAATGAGCAGGTGCCCGGTGAACATTACAATGAGGGCGACATCCTGCAGGTCTATGTGGTCGACGTTGTTCCCACCGAGCGCGGCCCCCGCGTGACCATCAGCCGTACCCATCCCGGACTGGTCAAGCGGATGTTTGAGCTGGAAGTCCCTGAAATCTACGACGGCACCGTCGAGATCAAGGCAATTGCCCGTGAGGCCGGTGCCCGCACCAAGATGGCGGTGTACAGCCGTGACCCCAATGTGGACCCTGTGGGTGCCTGCATCGGTGCCCATGGCTCCCGTGTGGAGAAGATCGTTGAGGAACTGGGCGGGGAAAAGATTGATATCATCCGCTGGAGCGAGGATGTCTCCGAGTTCATCAGCGCGGCGCTGTCCCCGGCCAAGGTGGTCAAGGTGGAACTGCTGCCCGGCGAGACCAAGAGCTGCCGGGTCACGGTGCCCGATCACCAGCTCAGCCTGGCCATCGGCAACAAAGGTCAGAACGCCCGCCTGTGCGCCCGCCTGACCGGTTACAATATCGATATCCGTCCCGAGTCCGGCTACTACGGCGAGGAATGAGCCGTGGCACGGATAAAATAAGGATCGGGGCAGGGCCCCGGCCAAATGTTTGATTGGAAAAGAGGTCAGCCATTTGCAGCAAAAAAAGATCCCGGTTCGCCGGTGTGTGGGCTGCAACGCCCAGAAGCCCAAAAAAGAGCTGGTGCGCGTGGTGCGCGCCCCTGACGGCACCGTCAGCGTCGATCTGACCGGCAAAAAAGCCGGTCGCGGCGCTTATCTGTGCCCGTCGGCTGCCTGCCTGGCAAAGGCACGCAAGGCCAAACGTCTGGAAAATGCGTTTGGTACCAGTGTGCCGGATGATGTGTTCGAGCGTCTGGCGGAGGAGATCCGCTGTGCCGAACAGATGGCAAAGGAGGCGGCGCTCCATGAATGAACCGGAATTGCTGCTGGGGGCGCTTGGTTTGTGCCGTAAGGCAGGCAGTCTGCTGCATGGATACGACCGTGTCTGCGATGCGGTTTATAGCGGCAAGGCAAGCCTGGTCCTGCTGGCTTCGGACGCCAGCAGCCGCACGGCATCCCACATCCGTGAAGTGTGTACGGATCTGGCAGACTGCCGCGCCATGCCCCTGACCATAGCACAGCTCAGCGTACTGACGCCGCGGCCTGCGGCCGTCTTTGCGGTGACGGACGAGAATCTTGCCCGCCTGTGCGCCAAACACCTGACCCAAGAGAAGGAGGAACCTGCCCATGGAATTTAAGTATAAAATCGGCGATGTCGCCAAGGACTTCGGCATCTCTACCAAGAAGGTCATCGATATGGTGGCCGAGCTCACCGGCGAAACCAAGAAGACCGGCGGCACTCTGAACGAGCAGGAACTCAACGGCCTGCTGGAAAAGCTGACCCGTGACAATGCGGAGCCCAGCCTGGATGCCTATTTCGCCTCCCAGAATGAAAAGGCGGAGGAACCCAAGCAGCCCAAACAGTCCAAACAGCCCAAGCCCGCTGCCAAAGAGCCTGCCAAACCGGCTGCACAGCCGGCGACCCAGGCTCAGCCCAAGGCGGAGCAGCCGGCTCAGCCCAAGCAGCCTGAGGAACAGCCCAAACAGCAGCCCAAGGCCAGCGAGCATCGCCATGCCCAGGAGAAGCCTGCCGAGAAGCGCAAGGAAAAGCGCGTGACCATGCAGGCACTGGCTGCGGATACCGGTGTGCAGCGCCCGGTCACCACCGAAAAGGTGGAGGTCCAGCGCGCCCGCGTCCAGGTGGATACCCGCACGGTGGATGTGAACGTCGACAAGTTCAGCGCCCGGTATGATGATCTGGCCGACAGCCGCAATATGCCCGCCAAGCGCAAGAACCAGCCCATGGGCAACAAGCAGAAGTTCAACAACAAGAACAAGGGCCGCAACCAGTATCAGCGCCGCCGTGAGACCGAGGCGGAGCGCCTGCAGCGCATCCAGCTGGAAAAGGCCCGCAACGCCCAGCTCAAGATCTCCATCCCTGACGAGATCACGGTGGGCGAGCTGGCAACCCGCCTGAAGCAGAACGTGGCCAAGGTCGTTGCCAAATTCATGCAGATGGGCGAGATGCATTCCGCTTCCGACGTGGTCGATTTCGACTCCGCCGCCCTGGTGGCCGAGGAATTCCATGCCAAGGTGGAGCGTGAGGTCCATGTCTCCATTGAGGAGCGCCTCTTCGATCAGGAGGAGGACAATGCCGCCGATCTGGTGGAGCGTCCGCCGGTTGTCGTTGTCATGGGTCACGTCGACCACGGCAAGACTTCCATTCTGGACGCCATCCGCAAGACCAACGTTACCGCAGGCGAGGCCGGCGGCATCACCCAGGCCATCGGCGCTTACCAGGTCAAGTCCGGCGACAGTGTCATCACCTTCCTGGATACCCCCGGCCACGAGGCGTTCACCGCCATGCGTGCCCGCGGCGCCAATATGACTGATATTGCAGTTCTGGTCGTTGCTGCCGATGACGGCATCATGCCCCAGACCATCGAGTCCATCAACCACGCCAAGGCGGCCAATGTCAAGCTGATCGTTGCCATCAACAAGATGGATAAACCCACCGCCAACCCCGAGCGCGTCAAGGAACAACTGACCAAGTACGAGATCGTTCCCGAGGACTGGGGCGGCGACGTGGCCTGCATCCCTGTCTCTGCCGTGACCGGTATGGGCATCAGCGATCTGCTGGAGCGAATCGTTCTCGAAGCGGAAGTCATGGAACTCAAGGCCAATCCCAACCGCCGTGCCAAGGGCGCAGTCATCGAGGCCCGCCTGGACAAGGGCCAGGGCCCCGTGGCCACCCTGCTGGTCCAGAACGGCACCCTGCACCGCGGCGACTGCCTGATCGCGGGCTGCGCCGTGGGCCGTGTGCGTACCATGCGCAATGATAAGGGCCAGGATATTGCCGAGGCCACTCCCTCCATGCCCGTTGAGATCACCGGCCTGACTGAGGTTCCCACCGCAGGCGATATCTTCGAGGCAGTTGCCGACGAGCGCCTGGCCCGTGAGCTGGCCGACCGCCGTATGGCGGAAGCCAAGGAGCGTCAGTTCGCTGCTTACACCAAGGTCACTCTGGATAACCTCTTCGACCAGATGGCCCAGAATGATATGAAGGAGCTGCCCATCGTCGTCAAGGCCGATGTCCAGGGCTCCGCCGAGGCCGTCAAGCAGAGCCTGGAGAAGCTCTCCAACGCCGAGGTCCGCGTCCGCGTCATCCATGCCGGTGTCGGCGCCATCAGCAAGTCGGACGTTTCCCTGGCCGATGCATCCAACGCCATCATCATCGGCTTCAATGTCCGCCCCGACGCCATTGCCAAGGCGGAAGCCGAGCAGGCCAAGGTCGAGATGCGCATGTACCGCGTCATTTACGATGCCATCAACGATGTCTCCGACGCTCTCAAGGGCATGCTGGCTCCCAAGATCCGCGAGGTCGCACTGGGCGAGGCTCAGGTCCGCCAGGTGTACAAGATTTCTTCTGTCGGTATGGTCGCCGGCTGCCGCGTGACTTCCGGCAAGGTCACCCGCGATGCCCAGATCCGTGTTGTGCGTGACGGCATCGTCATCACCGAGGATTCCATTGCATCCCTCAAGCGCTTCAAGGACGATGCCAAGGAAGTGGCGGAAGGCTTTGAATGCGGCATTACCCTGACCAAGTTCTCCGACATCAAGGAAGGCGACGTCTTCGAGTGCTTCAAGATGGAGGAGTACCGCGACTGATGCTCTCAATCCGAACTGAAAACACCATTCCGCATGGCAGCCGGACAGGATCCGGCTGCGGGCGGAGCATAAGGAGGCGATAAGGATGCCCACCAAGAATCAGGGCCGGATGGCACAGGACATGAAACGTGAACTGATCGACATCATCGGCCATATGAAGGATCCGCGCATCACAGGCGGTCTGCTTACCGTGACCCGCCTGGACGTCACGCCCGACTTGGACGTGGCCAAGGTGCATATCAGTGTAATGGGGCGCGAAGGCGGTGTCGAGCCGGTGCTCAAGGCGCTGAACCGGGCGTCCGGCCACGTCCGCACTGAGGTGAGCCGCCGGATGCATATCCGCAAGGCCCCCAGGTTTGTCTTTGTGGCAGACGACGGTGCTGCGTATGCGGCCCATATCAACGAACTTCTGAAACAGCTTGATGACAAAACCCCTGAGGAGGAAACTCCCGCAGGGGAGAACACACCGGAAGAATGACGCCGCGCTGCCCGCGCGGTGTCGCAAGACCGGCCCGGCAGGCCCTTTTGCCGGGATGCAAGTCAGGCAATAAGAAAAGAGGAGCATTATGACCGAATCTCTGGATCGTCAAACCGCCGCCGCAAGGCTGCGTGCCGCGGACGATATCCTGATCCTGAGCCACAAAAATCCGGACGGGGATACCATTGGCAGTGCGCTGGGGCTTTGCCTTGCCCTGCGTGCGCTGGGCAAGAATGCTGCGGTCCTTTGCAGCGATCCGATTCCCAAGATGTATGAATATCTGGACATCAACTGGTATGACGGCAGCTTCGAGCCTTCCTTTGTAGTGGCGGTGGACGTTGCCAGTATCCAGCTCTTTGGAGAAAACAACAATGTCCAGGAATATGTCAAGCGGGCCAATCTCTGCATTGATCACCACGGTTCCAACAGCGGCTATGCCTATGCAACGCTGGTGGAGCCGCAGGCTGCCGCTGTGTGTGAGATCCTGACCGATCTTATCCCCGACAACCTGGGGGTGCCGCTGACACCGGCCATTGCCAATTGTCTGTATACCGGCGTGGCTACCGATACCGGCTGCTTCCGGTTTACCAGTGCCACGGCCAAGACGCATCTGGCAGCTGCCCGACTGATTGAAGCAGGTGCCGAGGCGGGGCGTCTCAATGAGATCCTGTTTGAATGCCGGTCCCATTCCCGCATCGAGGCAGAGCGGGAGGCATTGGAGAGTCTGGAATATTTCTTTGACGACCGCTGCGCCATGATCTGCCTGACACGGGATCAGATCGTCCAGACGGGCGTTGCCAACGCCGAACTGGAGGATTTGACCAGCCTGCCCCGTTCCATTGAGGGGGTAGAGGTCGGCCTGACTCTGCGCCAGCAGCCGGACGGCAGCTTCAAGATCAGTGTGCGCACCTCCCGCAATGTGGATGCCTGTGCCATTGCACGGCGCCTGGGCGGCGGCGGACATAACCGTGCGGCAGGCTGTGAGATTTCGGGCAATCTGGACAACGCCAAGCGTGCCATTTTGCAGGAGGTCCAGAAAGAGCTTGCCCGCTGCGACGAGGAAGCCGACTCGGAATAAGGCTCTGCATCCCCTGTGAGGGAAAAACGTATCATCAATCCAATCTAGACCGAACGGGCGACGGCCTGCATGGCAGCATGGCGCCTGCTCGGTCTTTTTCTGTAAGGACGAACGCAATGAAAAACGGGATTCTGCTTGTCGACAAGCCCCAGGGCTGGACAAGCTTTGACGTTCTGGCAAAGCTGCGCGGTGTTCTGGGAACACGCAAGCTGGGACATTCGGGCACGCTGGACCCCATGGCCACCGGCGTTCTGGCAGTGTTTGCGGGACGTGCCACGGCGGCAGCCGACCGGCAGCTCAACCATGACAAGACTTACGAGGCGACCATCCGCCTGGGAGTCCGGACCGATACAGGCGATATTACCGGCACGGTGCTGGAGACAGCTCCGGTCACTGTGGGACAGCAGGAACTTCTTGAGATTCTGCCGCGGTTTACCGGTGTGCAGCAGCAGCTTCCGCCCATGTATTCGGCGGTCAAGGTCCACGGTCAGCCTCTGTACAAGGCGGCCCGCGCGGGCAAGACCGTGGAGCGTACACCCCGGGAAATTACAGTCTACTCCATAGAATATCTGGGCGGGGCGGGGGAGAACGAATACCGCGTCCGGGTAGCCTGCTCCAAGGGAACCTATATCCGCGTCCTGGCGGAGGATATCGGTGCGGCTTTGGGAGTTCCTGCCACCCTGTCCGCGCTTCGCCGGACCGCAGCGGGCGTATTTTCTATTGAGGACGCCCACACCATGAACCAGCTTCTGGAAGCTGCACAAAACGGCGGTGTGCCGGACGAGTGGATGCTGGGAACGGATGCGGTGTTTGCGCCCCTGCCGGAACTGCGGGTAGGGGAAAAGGTGCGTACCCATCTGTTCAACGGCTGTCCCACCAGCCGCTATCCTGCGCAGGATGGCCGCTACCGGGTCTATGACGAGAACGGAACTTTTCTGGGGTTAGCTCAGGTCACCGGGGGAGTGCTGAGGGTAGAAAAATTGTTTTGTGAAAGAGAGTGAATCGCCAATGCACATTTTGGAAACGCTTGCACCGGTGGATGCCCCGCAGGGAAGCGCCGTTGCACTGGGCTTTTTTGACGGTGTGCACCTGGGCCACCGGACGGTTTTGGGGGCGGCGGTGGATTATGCCGCGGAAAAGGGACTGACGCCCGCCGCCTTCACCTTTCTTTTGCCGCCGGGCAGTGCCCTGAAAGGCGGCCGCATTTTTTCGGTGGAGGAAAAACACCGCCGCATTGCCTCTCTTGGCATTGAACAATACCAGGAAGCGCCCTTTGAGGCATTCTGTTCCCTCACGCCGGAGGATTTTGTCCGCAAGGTACTGGTGGAGTGTTTCTCCGCCAAGGCGGTGTTCTGCGGGGATAACTTTACCTTCGGCGCAAAGGCAGCGGGCAATGTGGAGATGCTTCATGCCCTCTGCGAACCGCTGGGCATCCGGGTCTGCGTCGTGGACATGGCAAAATACAAGGGCGAAAACGTCTCCTCCACCCGGATCCGCGCCGCACTGGAGGCCGGTGAGATCGGGGAAGTCAACGCCATGCTGGGGCAGCCTTACGCCATTGACTGGCCGGTGACCCACGGCAAGGGCATCGGTACCTCCAGGCTGGGAGCACCCACCATCAACCAGAACTATCCCAAAGGGGCACTGCAGCCCTGCTGCGGTGTGTATATCACCCGTATCTGTATCGATGGAAAGTGGTATCCCGCGGCCACGGGTCTGGGGCGCCGTCCCACGGTGGACGATGAGGCTGATGCCCCCATCACCTGCGAGACCTATGTGCCGGATTTTTCCGGCAACGTGTACGGTACAAGGCCCCGGCTGGAATTCTATGAGTACCTCTGCCCGGTGCGGAAATTCAATTCTCTGCAGGAACTGCATGCGCTGATCTGCGATGCGGCGGAAAAGAGCAAGGCGTACTTTTCCAAAGGTTGAGTCAGGGGAAAAACGGCCGGTCTTTAACGAAATTCGGTACGCAAGGAGTCTCCGCGCCGATGTCCTGCCCGGCTGCTGTCTGTTTTCAAAAGCGTAAAAATAGCGTAAATTTTTCCTTGTAAAAAGCAAAGACGTATGATATAATCAAACCGTTACCGCGGCCCGGCTTTGGGTGTATGCCCTGCGGCGGTCCCTCCGCCGCGAAAGGGAACCTTGCTGCCCGCTGCTGCGCCGTTGGCAAATATCATCAAAAGAGAGGGTTTCATCATGCAAGACAAGAAGACGATTATCGAAAAGGCTGCGATCCACGAGGGCGACACCGGTTCTCCCGAGGTTCAGGTCGCACTGCTGACTGCTCGCATCAACCATCTGACCGAGCATCTCAAGACCAACAAGAACGATAACCACAGCCGTCGCGGACTGTTCAAGATGGTCGGCCGCCGCCGTAACCTGCTGGCCTATCTGCAGAAGAAGGACATCAATCGTTACCGCGCCCTGATCGCTGAGCTGGGTCTGCGCAAGTAATCTTGCAAAACG
>CALXHO010000069.1 GCA_944388125.1 uncultured Gemmiger sp.
GCAACCGTCAGCTCACGCTGATGGAAGGCGCAGGTGCCGGTCACACGGCGGGGAATGATCTTGGCGCGCTCGCTCACGTACTTGCGCAGGCGGGGCAGATCCTTGTAATCGATATGATCGATGCGGTCAACGCAGAAGCTGCAAACCTTTTTGCGGCCGCGATGCACGGGGCGAGACGGACGCTCGCTTCTCTCCATAGCCATGTCAGTTACCTCCTTATCAGAGTATGAAATCGAAATCAGAAGGGCAAATCTCCCTCATCCTCAATGACGGCAAAGTCGTCGTTGGAGCCGGCCGAGTAGCTCGGAGCCGCAGGCTGTGCGGCAGGGCGGGAGTAATCGGCCATGGGGGCCGGAGCAGGCTGAGCTGCGCCGACAGAGTTGGAGGATTTGGGGCCTGCAAAGTTGATGTTGCTGGCCACGATCTCGACAGCCGTGCGATTGTTGCCGTTCTTGTCCTGATAGCTGCGGGTCTGGAGACGACCGTCAACCACGATCAGGGAGCCTTTCTGGAAGTAGCGGCAGACAAACTCTGCGCTGCGATCCCAGGCAACCACGTCCAGGAAGTCCGCCTGGCTCTGGCCATTGGCGTCCTTGCGTCCGCGGTCACAGGCAATGCGGAAAGACGCGACGTTTTTGCCCGTCGTCGTCTGGCGCAGCTGAGGGTCCGCCACAAGACGGCCCATGATTGCAACAACATTCAGCATGATGTCTTCCCTCTCTTACTCTTCCTCAGCAATGATGATGCTGCGGAGAACACCCTCGGTGATCTTGTAGACACGATCCAGCTCTGCCGGGAAATCGGGGTTGCTGGTGAACTTGATCACGGTGTAAATGCCCTCGTTCTGGTCGTTGATGGGATAAGCCAGACGCTTTTTGCCCCACTCGTCGACAGAATCGATCGTACCATTTGCCTCGATCAGGGACTTGAACTTACCAACCAGAGCGGCGGAAGCCTCCTCGTCCAGCGTGGCATTGGTAACCAGCATGGTTTCGTACTTAGCCATTTTCTGTGCACCTCCTTTTGGACATAAGGCCCTCTGTTGCAAGGGCAAGGATACCCGGAAAACGTTTTCCGGGGTTGTGTCGTCTCGACACAGCAATTTATTATACCAAGCACACCACTGCTTGTCAAGGTATGTCTGCGGCTTTTTTTGCGCTGTTCCGACTATGCCCGTTGTGCTGCTTTGCACTGTCGCAAGCAAGAGAGAAGGGCCGCCCCACTTTGGGAGCGGTCCTTCCCGTTTATTCTTTCAGAAGCTGCCGTTATGCCAGAATCGGCTTGATGGCCTCGGCCAGCTTGTCCTTCTGTGCCTGAGCCTCGGCCAGGTCCTTGCCCAGGGTGGTGAAGTAGGTCTTGATCTTGGGCTCGGTGCCGGAGGGGCGCACCACCACAGTGGCACCGCTCTCGAGGGCGTAGATCAGAACGTTTGCAGCAGGCAGGCCGGTCTCCTCGGGCTTTTCGTAGTCGGTGACCTTGACGACCTTGTCGCCGGCGAACTCCTTGGGAGGATTCTCCCGCAGGCTGGTCATGATGCCGGCCATCTTGTCCATACCGGACAGGCCCGGGAACTCAAAGCTGTCCACCTTGTTCAGGTAACGGCCGTACTCGGCATAGATGCGGTCCAGTTCCTCCTTGATGGAGCTGCCCTTGGCACGATAGTAGGCTGCCATCTCACAGATCAGCATGCTGCCGATGATGGCGTCCTTGTCGCGGACGTAAGGACCTGCCAGATAGCCGTAGCTCTCCTCAAAGCCGAAGATGAAGCGGTCTACCTGACCGTCGGCCTCCAGCTTGGCGATCTGGTCACCGATCCACTTGAATCCGGTGAGCACGTTGCGGCACTCCACACCATAGTGGGCCGCCACCTTGTCGGCCAGCGGAGTGGAAACGATGGACTTGCACATGACGGGATCCTTGGGCATGGTCCCCTGCTCGATGCGGCCGGCGCAGATGTAGTCCAGCAGCAGAACACCGACTTCATTGCCGGAAAGCAGCTCATAGCTGCCGTCCTTGCACTTGACAGCAATGCCCACGCGGTCGGCGTCGGGGTCGGTGGCCAGCATCAGGTCCGCGCCGTCCTTCTCCGCCAGCTCCAGACCAAGGCGCAGTGCCTCAAAGATCTCGGGGTTGGGATAGGGGCAGGTGGGGAAGTTGCCGTCCGGGTCCTTCTGCTCGGGCACGATGGTGATGTCGGTGATGCCGATGTCCTTGAGGACATGGGTGACCGGGACCAGGCCGCTGCCGTTGAGCGGGCTGTACACCAGCTTGAGGCCTGCGGTCTTGCAGATGCCGGGACGGATGGAACGGGCTTCGATGGCCGCATACAGGGCGTTGATGCAATCATCGCCCACGTACTCGATGAGGCCTTTCTCCATGCCCTCGGCAAAGGACATGGTCTTGGCACCGGTGAGGATATCGGTCTTCTGGATCTCGGCATAGACGATGTCGGCGGCCTCATCGGTCATCTGGCAGCCGTCAGGGCCGTAAGCCTTGTAACCGTTGTACTTGGCGGGATTGTGGCTGGCCGTGACCATGATGCCGGCGTTGCAGTGATAGTAGCGGGTGGCGAAGGAAAGCGCAGGAACCGGCATGAGATGCTCGTAGATGCGGACATGGATGCCGTTGGCCGCCAGGACTTCCGCCGCGGCTTTGGAGAACACATCACTCTTGATGCGGCTGTCGTAGCTGATGGCCACCGTCTGGCTGCCGCCCTGGGTCTTGACCCAGTTGGCCAGGCCCTGGGTCGCCTGACGAACCACATAGACGTTCATACGGTTGGTGCCGGCGCCAATGACACCGCGCAGGCCCGCCGTACCGAACTTGAGGGCCACGGCAAAACGATCCTGGATTGCTGCGTCGTCCTCCCGGATGCTTTCCAGTTCCGGTTTGAGGTCGGCATCATCCAGATCGGCTGCCAGCCATCTCTCATACATTTCTTTATACATATGTAACCACCTTCGCTTTCCAAGTTGCTCTATTTTTAGGCAAAATCACTGTTACAAAATAAATATACCAATCTGGAAAGGCATTGTCAATCAAAACACCCTCTTTCGAGCCGTTTTTTGGCATACTGCGCTTGTCGGAGCGCCCCGCGGGCGGTATACTGGAAACAGAATTGCACTTTGCGGACGAAAAATCCCCGCAAAAGGCCGGGAGGGCTGTACGTGTTTGCCAGGGTCATGAGTTTTGGAGTGAGCGGGATGGAAGGCTATGCCGTAGGCGTGGAGGTGGACACCTCGGGAGGGTTGCCCCAGTTTGCCATTGTGGGTCTGCCCGACTCCGCCGTCAAAGAAAGTTCCGAGCGGGTGCGCAGTGCCGTCAAGAATCTGAAGTATCCCTGGCCTGCCAGCCGCATCACCGTCAATCTCTCCCCCGCCGATGTGCGCAAGACCGGGCCGGTCTACGACCTGCCCATTCTGATCGGCATTCTGTCCGCGGAAGGCACGCTTCCCGCCCCCGCCGGGCATCAGGCCTTTGTGGGGGAACTGAGTCTGGACGGCAGCCTGCGTCCGGTGTCCGGCGTACTGCCCATGGCTTTGGCTGCTGTGCGGCAGGGCATGCGGGAATTGTTCGTGCCCGCCGGCAATGCTGCCGAGGCCGCGGCGGTGGAGGGCATCACCGTATACCCTGCCCGCACCGCCCGGGAGGTTGCCGCTCACCTGACCGGAGAATGTCCCCTTCTCCCCGCCGGGCACGACTCCTACTGTGAAGACCCGACCTGGAACGGTCCCGACTTTGCCGACGTCCGCGGCCAGGAGGAAGCCCGCCGGGCACTGGAGGTCGCCGCTGCGGGCGGTCACAATATTCTGCTCATCGGCCCGCCGGGCACCGGCAAGAGTATGCTGGCCAAGCGGCTGCCTGGGATTCTGCCGCCGCTAAGTTATCAGGAATCCCTGGAGACCACGGCAGTCTACTCGGTGGCCGGACTGCTGCCCCAGGGCGGACTGATGCACCAGCGCCCCTTCCGCAGTCCCCACCACACCACCAGTGCCTCAGCCATCTCGGGCGGCGGCTCCGTTCCCCGTCCCGGGGAGGTAAGTCTTGCACACAACGGCGTGCTGTTTCTGGATGAGCTGCCCGAGTTTTCCCGGGAGACACTGGAGGCCCTTCGCCAGCCTCTGGAGGACCGGATGGTCACCGTCAGCCGGGTGCATGGCAGCGCTGTGTTCCCCTGCCGGTTCATGCTGGCCGCCGCCATGAACCCCTGCAAGTGCGGTTACCTGGGGCATCCCACCCGGGCCTGTACCTGCACCCCCGCCATGGTGGAACAGTACCGGCACCGCATTTCCGGGCCGCTGCTCGACCGCATTGACCTGCACATCGGGGTGCAGCCGGTGGAGTACAGCGCTCTTGCCGCCGAGCAGGGCGGCGAATGCAGCGCCGACATCCGTGCCCGCGTCACTGAGGCCCGGTCTGTACAGCGCAAACGGTACGAGGGTACCGGTGTGCGCTGCAATGCCGATCTGCCCGGCAATCTGCTGCGCCGCTACTGCCGGATGGATGCCGGCGCCGAGCGGCTGCTGCGCGGTGCCTTTGAGCGGATGGGATACAGCGCCCGCGCCTACGACCGCATCCTGCGGGTGGCACGGACCATTGCCGACCTTGACCACAGCGAGATCATCACCGCGGCACACCTGTCCGAAGTCCTGCAATACCGCAGCCTGGACCGCAGCACGCGGCCGTGACGGGTTTGTCCGCAACAACAGCGAAAAGCGCCTTCCGGCAAGGGAACTCCTGCCGAAGGGCGCTTTCTTATTTTGATTCAGTTTGTGGGTCAAAGTTCCGGGGCGTCTACTACCTTTCCCATGGCTTCGGCAAAGAGACGGTAATCTTCTGTCATCTCCTGAAGGTGTTTTTGTCCCAGTTCGGTAATGACAAAATATACCCGGGCGCGGTCTCCGCCCAGAGGCGTGTTGGTTACCTGGATAAAGCCCTGACGTTCCAGGCGGCTGAGCGGCACATTGAGTTTGTCATAGATCAGAACATTGTCTGTCAGTGCCGCCAGATAGCGGATGATCTCCCGCCCGTACATGGCCCGGCGGTTCAGCAGGATCAGCACAAGCATGTCCACCACGTCCCGCTGCAGAAGGTTTTTCAGCACTCCGGGACGCCAACGGCGTGGTTTTGGTGTTCTCGGCATAGACATCTCCCCTTTTGCAAGGGCCGGCACGGACACCGCACCGGCCCGTTTGGTAAATTATAGCAGAAACCGACTGCGGCAGCAAGAAACCCACCCCTTGCCCGGCGAATTTTCACCGGCAAGGCTTTTCTATTTTTTGCAGGGACTGCCGTCGGTATGCGTATATCCATACCGGGTTGTGAAAGCGAAAGGGGAAAATTTTATTACCGGCGCAGCATGTATCCTACCTGAAAGACCGTCACGATCTCATCCCGGAGGTCCAGTTTCCGCCGCAGATGGGTGATGTGCATATCGGTGGTGCGGCTGTGCACCGGGACTGAAGTGCCCCATATGCGGTCCAGCATTTCCTCCCGGGTGACGGGGCGGCCGATCCTGCCCAGCAGGCATCCGAACAGGGCGCATTCCGCCGGGGTAAGCTGCAGTTCTTCCTGTTCGCCGCGGCACACCCGCCCGGTCTGAAGATCCACGGTGAGTTCCCGATACCGGATCTTGCCGCGAGGAATCCTCGGTTTGCGTTTGGTCGTCTGCCGACCGTTTGTCATCGACATGGGAGTCGACCTCCTTTTCCTTGTTGTTTGCGGGCGGCATCACAGCGGCACGTCCAGCCGGATGCCGCGCCATTCATATCGTCCGATCAGGTACTGGGACAGCGCCCAAACCGCTGCCACCGCCAGCACCAGAATCAGGATCACTGTCCATCCCAGAGAGTAGGGACTGCCATCCAGGGCACTGTACCCCTGTACGCTCAGCAGGGCGGCGGCGTGAAACAGAGGATAGGTTCCCAGCCACTCGATGCCCCCCGTCATTCCCGAGAGCGCCAGCAGCGGCGGGAGGCAATAGGCAGCGGCGCTCACAAACAGCGCGGGCAGAAAGCTGCCGAACGTCTGTCCCAGCCAAAGGGTAACCATCCCCATCAGCAGGCAGGCCGCCACACGGCACAGCACCCAGAAAAGCAGCAGATCTCCCAAGGTAACCGCCCTGGGCAGGGTGGTAAATTCTGAAATGCTCATGGCCGGAGCCCCCGGTGCGGGCAGCCCATAGTCCCGCAGCACCTGCCACAGATGGGGCAGGCAGGTGCCCAGGGCAATGACCGCCGACAGCAGCGCGCTGTGCATGAGTTTTGCGGATACCGTGTGCCTCCGGCCGAGAGGCGTGGCACAGAGGATATCCTCCATGCCGCCCCGGCGTTCCATGGCAAACAATCCTGCAAAGCACACGGCGCAGAGCAGTCCCGCGTACAGGCTGTCCTGGAGATCCGCCGTACCGCTGAGGCCGAACAGCTTGCGGTACCCGGTTTCATACACCAGCCATGCGCCGGGGTGTTCCTTGAGATAGCCGTTGATATTGCCGGAAATGATCCCGGTGTAGACGTTATATTTCTGCTGCTGGGCCGTGTAGGCGTACATCGCTTCGGGAGGGGCCTTGCCGCTCTGGATCTGTTTCTGCGTTTCCAGCATGGTGGCGAATTCCTCGCCCTGCCCGGTCAGCCAGTCGGCGCTCGACTGCGTGAATGGGCCCGAGATTTCCTTCATGTAATAGGCGTAGTAGATTTCGTCGGCATCCAGATAGCTCTGGGACGTGATCCCCTGGTAAATGCCAAACAGCAAAAAGGCCGCCGCGAAGGCACCGGCGCCGCAGGTCACCAGCAATTTCCGCCCTTCTTCTATAAATACGACCGTCGGACGCGTTTTGTGGCAAGTTGGCAAAGAAAATTTTTCTTTTTTTGCGGGAAGCAGCCAGGCGCGGGCAAACACCAGGCAAAATGCCACCCCGAAAACGACCGTATACCCTGCCGCGGCAACCCACTCCACCAGCGGCAATCCGACGGGCTCGCCGAACCAGTACAGGTTGCGGTAGTTGCCCAACAGTTCATTGGTCTGCATCAGACTGACGAGATTGGCATACTTGACCACGTTGAGACGCGCGGTGGCCGGGATCAGTTCCCGCACGCCGTACATGGCCAGCGGTACGGCCAACGCCGCCGCCCAGCCCGCCGCCGCATGCCGCGCCCACAGAGCCGCCAGCATGACCCAGAGCCCCATGGCAAAGGCCGCCGCCCATTTTGCCAGGAGAAAATACAGCAGATATTGTGCCGCCGTGATCTGCATGGTGCAGCGCATGAGCGCCGGAATGCTCTGGATGGTGCGGTCCAGGGGGCCAAGGCCAAAAGACGCCCCGCAGTAGGCCAGATTGACCCCGTACAAAACCAGGATTGCCCCCAGCAGGCTGAAGCCGAAGGCGGCCAGCTTTGCCAGGGCGGTCTTGAGACGTCCGCCGGGCATGCTGCGCAGCAGCTGCAAAAGGCCGCTGTCCCGTTCCTGCCGGACCAGCAGCAATGCCAGCAGCAGCATGGCCGCCAGCAGGATTCCATCTGTAAAGGGATAGGATATGGCGGTATAGATGCCCTTTTGGGGATAATAGCGGATTTCCGTAGCACCCAGCCCGTCATAAACTTGCGCCGTGCGCTCAATATTTTTCAGATCATATCCGGTAGCATCATTGTGAAAGATGGAAATGCCCGCCAGCTGACCGGCCCTGGTCTGGACGCTCTGCAGAAACTCCGGGTAGGCCGACACAGTATCGTATTCCCCGCACAATTCGCTGAACAGACGGTAGTCGGTGGCCAGGTCATCGGTGTACAATGTGTAGCTCTTATCCCGGTACATCTGCTCGTAGACATCGAAAAGAGCGGCGTTTTCCTCCCGGTAGGAGGCCAGATAACTGCCTCCATAGGCAAGCTGCCGGTAATAGCTGTCGATCTTGAGAATGCCCTCGTATTCGTTCAGGCGATCATGGAGGAAGCTGCCGGTTTCCTCCACGGACATGTCTTTCAGTTCAGCCCCCACCGCCCGGTAAGCCCCGGCGGACGGCTGATTTGCTGTGGGACGTGTTCCCATCCAGAGCAGCAGCAGATTTGCCGCCGCCAGCACCGCCAGCATCATGGGAAAGACCCGGCCGCACCACACCTTGCGCAGTTCCGAAAGAAAAATGCTCATGTCATCACCGTTCTTTTTGTTTGCCGTAGCGGTTGCCCCAAGAGAGGCCCGTCAGCAGGCGCGGAAGATGCTCACCGGCCGTCCCCTTCCCCGAATACCGAGAGGTAGACGTCCTCCAGCCCTCCGCCCGGCGCATAGCGTTCCACCAGCTCCGGCACAGGAGCTGCATCCACAACCCGCCCCGCCCGCAGAAGGATCACCTTGTGGGCAACGCTCTCAACGTCGGAGACAACATGGGTGGCGACCAGAATGACCCGATCCTCCGCCATCTGTGCCAGCAGCGTCCGCAGACGGACCCGTTCCCGAGGGTCAAGCCCGGCGGTGGGTTCGTCCAGAATGAGAAGTCTGGGATTTCCCAACAGGGCCGATGCCAGCAGCAGGCGCTGCTTCATTCCGCCCGAGTAGGTCCCCAGACGCTTGTCCAGTTCCTGGGCCAGATTGACCGCCTGGGATACCCGGGCTACCTCCCCGGGGACGGATCTCCGCGGAATTTCCTTGAGCGCCGCCATATAGGCGAGAAACTGCCGGCCCGTGTAACTGTCGTACAGCCCCTGCTGCTGGGGCATATATCCCAGGATCCGCCGGAAACCGATGCCGCGGGCCGGGTGTCCACACCAGAGCACCTGCCCGGAATCCGCCGCAAGTCCCCCGGTAACGATTTGCAGAAGTGTGCTTTTGCCTGCGCCGTTGGGCCCCAGCAGGCCGTACAATCCCGGTCCCAGGTGCAGGTTTACCCCGTCCAACGCTTTTTTCGGAGCACTTTTTTTGTGTCCCGGCCAGAGATGTCCCGGCCCCGCATAGCTTTTTCGAAGATCCTCCACCGCAAAGGTCAGCGGCAGCGGTGCTGTTTTCGGCATACGGGCATCCCCTCTCTCCTGGTTTCTGGATTTCATCATAGTCTGGGAATGTTTCAAAAAAGTATCAGCCGGAATCCCTTTCTATCCAAGCCTTTTTCTGCTCTGTTTTTGACAAAAATCCTGAAAAAAGTGAAAATTTGTGAGAGTTGTTGTCGTTTTTGTCAACAAAATATATGGTTTTTTCAATGTTTTTGTGCCATACTATAAATAAGTTTTAAAATTAATAAATTATTGAGGTTGTCATCGATGCCTGATTCTTCCGACTCCCGTCAGATCCGCAGCGGTACCGTTGCCGGCATGCACGAATCCATGAAAAAGACCGTCACGGAAATGATGGTCTTGTTTTTGCTGCGCCAACGGCAGATGTATGTCTATGAAATGTCACAGGAGATCAGCCGTCTGACCGATGGAGTGTTTGCCTTCAATACCCTGTACCTGGCCATCTACCGCCTGCAGGAACGGGGGCACATCCGGGAAGCGGGCAAGCGGGAGGCGGACAACCGGGTCCGCGTCTATTTCCGGATCACACGTTCAGGGCAGAGCTATCTCCACGACCTGGTGACGGAATACCATCGCATGACCGATGCTGTCGAGCATATGCTTGCCATGGACGGCAAACTGACCGATCCGGAATGATCCGCCAGGGCCACTTTTCCTTCTTTTCCCTGCCCTGCACACCGACATACAAAAAAGCCACCGTTTTCCAGCCCGGGAAACGGTGGCTTTTGAAATATTGCGGGTAAGCGGCTCAGTGAATGAAAGCGTCGTGGATGGCGGCAACAGCACGATCCGCATCCGCCTTGTCGATGATGACGCTGATCTTGATCTCGCTGGTGGAGATCATGTGAATGTTGATGTCCTGGTTGGACAGTGCCTCAAACATGGTGGAAGCCACGCCGGAATGGCTCTGCATGCCGGCGCCGACGATGGAAACCTTGGCATAGTCGGTGCAGACCTTGATATCACCGCCGCCGAAGCGGTTCTTGTTCTCTTCCAGCACGGAGAGCGCGGTCTGGGCCTCGGTGAGGGGAACGGTGAAGGTCAGGTCCTTGTTGTTGCCGCGGCCGGAGCTCTGCAGGATAATGTCCACATTGATGTTGCGCTGTGCCAGCAGGCTGAACACCTTGAAGGACATGCCGGGCACATCCGGCACCTCCATGATCGAAATGACGGCTACGTTCTCGTCCTTGGCAACGCCCTTGATCAGCATACCTTCCACTTTCGTTTCCTCCTTCACAATAGTACCGGGAACGGGGTTCAGGCTGGAAATGACCTCCAGCTCGACTCCGTATTTTTTGGCAAGTTCCACGCTGCGGTTGTTCAGCACCTGCGCGCCCAGGCTGGCAAGTTCCAGCATCTCGTCAAAGGTGATCTCCTTGAGTTTGGTGGCCTTGGGCAGCTTGCGCGGGTCGGCGGTATAGACGCCCTCCACGTCGGTGAAGATCTGGCAGCGGTCAGCATGCAGCGCCGCAGCCAGCGCCACGGCAGAGGTATCGCTGCCGCCGCGGCCCAGCGTGGTGATGTCATCCGAACGGTTGAGGCCCTGGAATCCCGCCACAACCACCACACGGTTGCGGGCCAGTTCACTTTCCAGGCGTTCGGTGTTGATGCGCTTGATCCGTGCCTTGGTATAAGCGCGGTCGGTGGCAAAGCCGGCCTGCCAGCCCGTCAGGCTGATGGCGGAAATGCCCAGCTCCTGCAGCGCCATGGTGAGCAGCGCAATGGAAATCTGCTCGCCTGTGGCCAGCAGCATATCC
>CALXHO010000070.1 GCA_944388125.1 uncultured Gemmiger sp.
GGCGGCGTGAACCCGCGCCGCAGTTCCCGCAGCATCTCCTCGGCCTTGCGCTTGTTGCCTTTTACCGGCAGCCCGGTTGCGTACCAGGGCTGCTTGCGCTTGCCGGTCGCGTCCTTGTAGCTGAGAACCATATAGTAGTACCCGTTTTTCTCCTGCAATCTTCCAGAAACCATAGCATCGCTCCTTTCCTTACTCTGTTTATTCCGTTTTGTGGCAGCCGTTCCGGCTTTAGGCAACACTGCACCAGAATGATGCGGTGCCGCCTCAACATAACCATACCAGCAACGGCTGGATTTATCCATCACCAAACCCAACAAGGATGGCCGTGTGCCGTTGGGTACAAATGACCAAAAGACCCAAACAAGACCCGGGCGGGCACGTCGGAATGGCTTCGGACGTGCCCGCCCGGTCTTTCTGTTTGGTGTTACCGCTCTCGGCCGCGGTATCTGGCACGGCGGGCCTGTTCCTGCTCCCGCTCCCACTGTGTCTGCAAGTGAAGCTGTTCCCGACAGGTACGGGTGCGTGTCACTCGGTCGATGACTCGGTCACACAGCCGAACCTCCCGCCGCAACTCAGCCAACTGCCGGGTCAGTTCGTCCCGCTTCGCCCGGGCATCAGGCGGCGGGACCTTGCGCCGCAGCGCCCGGGCGCAGGCATCCCGCTGTTTGGTGAGCACTTCGACGTGCTCCGCCGTCTGCTGCCGGTAGGCGCGCACCGCGCCCAAATTGGCGAAGCCGTGGTCGGTGACGAACTGCAGCTCGTCCTGCTTGCGGTCAATATCCCGCCAAATGGCCCGTATCTCCGGCCAGTTTACCCGCGGCGCGGGCCGCTTGGGATAGATGCCCAACTGGTAGCAGTAGTACATGTACAGCCGCCACAGCCCGCTCTGCCGTTTGGCCTGTTCCCACAGGGTGGGCCAGCGCCCGCGGCAACGGGCATACCGCAGGCTGCGATATTCCACCGGCAGCCGCAGCGTGTACCGCGGATCATGCCGGTGGGCGTAGAATCGCGGTCCGTACCGGTCATAGTTCTCGTCCAGCGCCCGGCAGATGGCGGGCCAGTCGAAGTCCGTCCCCAGCCGGTAGATGCGCACCGTCCGGCCGCCGTCCACCGGCCGCAGCGTGGGGTACTTTCGCCGGGGGGCATGCTGCCAGACAAAGCCCCGCTCCCGCAGCACGGCGGCAAAGTCCGCCTCCGTGCTGGTCTCCCGCATGGCGTAGCGGATCGCGGCCCGCATCTGGGCATAGCGGGTGGGCTCGCCCCGGCGCTCGGCCTGATAAAGCGTCCGGGACGTCTTGCCGCCCGGCTGCTCCAGCACCGACAGTCGGTATTTGCGGCAGATCTCGTCCGAGGCCGCCCGAAGCTCGGCGTACTGGCTGCGGCGCTGCTCGTACTTTTTGCCTTCCACATAGGATACCGAGTTGATCACAAAGTGGTTGTGCAGGCAGTTGGTGTTCTGGTGGGTGGCGACCAGCACCTGAAACCGGCTGCCCCATACTCGGCGCGCCAACTCCACCCCGATGTCGTGGCACTGGCGGGGGGTCACCTCGCCGGGGCGGAAGCTCTGGTAGGCGTGCAGAGCTACCGTGCCGCCTGTCTTGCCGAACCGCCGCTGCACCGCCCGCATGTCCGCCCATGCCTGCCCGGCCCGGCAGTGGAGGCCGGTGACCAGCAGCACCTGCTCCCCCTCTGCCGATAGTCGTGTCTTGGAATCATTCCCGGCGAAGGGTTGCCCTGTGGCAACACAAAGCCCATGCTCGTTACCGTCCTGCGCCCAAAATGACGGTGATGACGATGATGACGGTGTTTTCGGGATACCCCCAACGCCGGGGGATCCCGCAACGGTACCGTCATCACCGTCATCATCGTCACGGGTGAAGGTCAGCAGCCGGGCATTGGCGGTGCGCCTGGATGCAAACCGCAGGCCGCGCGGCGCGAACACCTGGTGGTAGTGCTGCACCAGGCTGCGGGTGAACTGGTTGGGCTGCACGCCGTCAATGCCCGCCGCGGCCAGTAGTTGGGAGGCAGTGCCCTGCCAGGCGGCTTGCCCTGCCAGGAAGTCGGCGGCCTGCCACAGCCAGGCGGGGATGGCCCGCTCGGCCTGTTGGCGGTCGGTCGTTTCCTCCAGCAGGTCCCAGACGCAGTCGTTGAATTCCAGCGTCAATGCGCGGCTTTCCACATCGCGCCCGGTGACCTGCAGCCGGGCCGTGGGGCTCATCCGCTGGCGCTGCAGCAGCCAGATCGTGTCGGCCGCACCCATCAGGCCGGTGGAACCGGAGATCTGCGCAAAGGGGTCCTCCGCGCCCTGCTTGCGCAGATGGTGGACCAGCAAAATGCAGATGTGATGGGCGTCGGCCAGCTGCTTGAGTGCGCTCATGTCCCGGTAGTCGGCGGCATAGGCGCTGCCGGAAGGATCGACGCTGCGCACTTTTTGCAGTGTGTCGATGACCACCAGCCCGATGCCGGGATGGTGATTCAGCGCCGCGGTGATCTCGGCTTCCAGCCCCTGCCCGATGCCGCCACTGCGGGTCTGGAACAGCAGGTTGGGGCTGCCGCCCTCGCCATCGATCTGCAGCAGGCGGCTCTGGATGCGGTTGAAGGTGTCCTCCAGGCAGAGGTAGAGAACCGGCTGGGGAGAGACTTGCCGCCCCCAGACCTGCCCGCCGCGGGCGACCTGCAGGCAGAGCCAGAGGCAAAGCCAGCTTTTGCCCGCCTTGCTGGCCCCGGCCAGGATGGACAGGCCCACGGGCAGCAGATCAGGGACGATCCAGCGCACCGGCGGGATGGGGGTATTCCAGAGGGTTTCGGCATCTACGGTTTTGGTTTCATCAAAATTTGTCATAGCAACAGTCCTTTCGTATGTGTTGGATGAGACTGCCCGCAAATAGGCCAAAGCCGCGCACACAGGGTGGTTTTGGCCGGGGTGCAGGTACGGACCCACCCGGTGATAGGCGGGCAACCAGGCGGGGTTTTGCGGGGTGGATTCCAATAGGAATCCAGGCGAAAAATCCGGCGGCCAGGGTGGATTCCTATTGGAACCCTTGCGGCAAATAGGTGGTATCATACGGGTGATACCATGCCTCGCAAAACCGCGGCGATGCACGAGCGGCGGGCCGGTGGCAGGCGGCGCGGTCAGTCATGAGGCCGCCCCTTGTCTGGGGGCAGGCAGCACAACGTGGCTGACACGCTCGGCCCGGGCCGCACTGGCCTCCAGTACATAGCGAATGACGTTGACTTTGGGGATTTTGTAGGCGTTCCCCAGCTTGATGCAGCCGATTTCTCCCTCTCCCAGCAGGTCATAGGCCGCGTGGCGGCTGATCCCCAGCATGGTTTGCAGCTGGCGGATGTTGACAATGTCGGGGTACTCAGAGAACATCAGGCCGTAACAGGCGGTCAATTCCTTTTCAGAAACGACGCGCTTGGTCAAGGAGCAGGGCCTCCATCGGTGTAGAGAAATGTTCAGTTTGGATAATCATAGACAAAATCTCCCTTCTGTAATGTATTGCGATAAGTTGGATTATGCTTTCGCAAATTTGATAATCAAATTATAGTTCGCTTAAATGCGAATGTCAATAGCTTTCGCAAAAAAGTTAAAAAATTCTTGCCATGGGCAGGCAGGTACGCTACAATGGACATAAAAAAACGCGCCGACGGCGGGAACCGTCAGCGCGGAAATGATGAGGAAAACGAGAAGGAGGACAAGCCAGTGACCACCGGCGAAAAGATCAAGCGCATCCGCCAGCACCGCAAGATGACCCAGAAGGAGCTGGGCGAAGCCATCGGCCTCGGCGCCACTGGCGCCAACCGCATCGCCCAGTATGAGATGGGGTACCGGGTGCCGAAGAAACCCTTGCTACAAAAAATGGCCGAGGCGATGCATGTTTCGCCGATGGCGTTGGCGGAGGGTGGCAACGGTGCGGCTGCCGACATGCTGGAGCAACTGTTCTGGCTGGACGAGGAAATACCCGGCGTTATCTGCCTGGTCCAGACCCAGCGTTCGGCGGCCCTGTACAACGCGAATCCCGACCTTGCGCTGCATTACGATGACAACGACGACTGGCCCCCTGCCAGCCCGGTGGCCATGTGGTTCAACTCCACGGTTTTGGATGAATTCCTCCGAGACTGGGCCAAGGTCCAGCAGCAGCTCCGGCGCAAGGAGATCACCGAGGCAGAATATTTTGAGTGGAAGATTTCTTGGTCGGAAAAATAAGTGTGCCCTATTTCAGAACATAAAGTTCAAACGAAGTACTAATCTTGGTTTTCCCTATATGTTCGAATGGTTAGACAGTTTCTTCAATAAGAGTACCTTTTTGATGTGATAAGAAATTTTATTCATGTTGCAGAATGTGATTACTTTTACATAATCATAGTTACTGCTGACTGTCCAGTTATTCAAACCGGTATCCTCCGAAATTTGTGATAAAATCTCCGTTCCCATACTCCCGGCACAAAGTATACAGGTTTTTTCTTGTTTGACTCCATGGCACAATTCTTCCCAATACCCCGGCCGAATGATTTTCTATCGCGTTTTCAAGCATATACTAAGGCCCCCTCATGTAGTTCTATTTTTCTACATGAGGGGGCCTTAATCTGTTGTTTTTTCCGGGAAGATTCAGTTTGCTTCGGATTTTATCGGAAGGTTTTTGATCTTTGGATTTATATTACTGTTTGCGGCGGCGCAGAAGCGTCAGGCCGGCCAGACCGCCCAGCGACAGCAGCGCAAGCGCGGCCCACAAGGCCGGTTCCTCGGTATCCGCTGTCCGCGGCACCGCCGTCACGGCCGCCTGGGCGGCAGGCGCCACAGCGGGCGCCGGGGTGGCAGCCGCCTGGCTGGTGGTGTTGTTTCCACCGGAGCTGCTGCCGGAACCGCTGTTGCCAGAGCCGCTCTGCTGGCCGTTGCCGGAGGATTCGGTCTCGGCCGGTTCCAGCGCGGCAACGGCATCCAGGACGGCCTGCGCCATGGCGTCTACAGCACTCTGCCCGGTGTGGCCGTAACCGTACTTCACCGCGTCCAGCGCCTGCTGCAGCGCCTGGACGCTCTCGTCGGTATAGCCGCTCAGGTCGGCAGGGACTTTACCCAAGGCTTCCTCCACCTTGGTGTAATCCGCGGGAGATTCGTACGTAAAGTTAAACGTGGTCTGATTGCCGGTAGCGTCGGTGGCTTTGACGGTGTTTTCTTCACAGTCTTTCAGCAGCGCTACATCCGGCGTGTAGGAAGTGTCGCCTGCGGTAAATGTGCTGTCCTTCGTGCCGTTGACTTCCACGGAGTCGATCCCCTGGGCGTCGCTCAGGGCCAGCACGACCTTGGTGTAGGCGTCGTTGTACTTCATCGCCTCATCAGACATGGCGATCACTGGCGGGTAGCTGAGGGTAAACTGCCGCGTGCTGCTGTTCCAGCAGAGCTTGACGGTCTCGTTTTGACCGGCGATGGCAAAGGCCGTCTCTTTGCGAATCTCGGGCGCATTGATGAGCAGGTGGCCGTCCTCCGCCGTTCCGGTCAGCGTTAGCACCACGGGGTACTGACGGCTGTATTTTTCGGTCACCGTCAGCGTGGCGTTGGCGGGCATACGCACTTCAAATTTGCCGTTTTCCTTCAGGCCAAAGCCCGCCAGCGTGGTATCTCCGGTCAGGGTCAGTGCGCCCTGCGAATTTGCGCTGGCCGTGCGTACGACACCCAGGTAGGTGGCATCACCGGAAGCGGTCAGCCAGCAGTTGTCCAACTCAATGGCGGACAGGTCCACGACCTTATTATACAGATCGACGGGATCTTCTTCGCTGCCGAAACCGGTCAGGTAGAGCGTAGTCGTGGCATTTTGGAGGTTGTCATCGGTTGTGGTGCCGGTGATTGTCTCAAACACGAAGCTGTCGTCTTCCAGCACGATGCTCAGATAACGCGCACCAGACGTATCGCTGATATAGCTGAGCATGCCAGTCACGGTATTCTTGAACACCAGTTCCTTTTTGCTGCCGCTGCCGGTGTAGGTCAGCGTCGCGCCATCCATGTCCAGCTTGACATTTTGCAGCGTCAGCGAGTTCTGGACTTGCAGCGTATCGCCTTCGGCCAGCGACAGGGTGCGACCGGCGCCGTCAATCACCAGCGTCGTATCAGGCAGGGTGGAGGCGGGCAGGGTCAGGTCTTTTTTCAGGGTAACGGTATAGGTCTCGTTGTCGGCGGCGTTTTGCAGCACCGCCGTAGCCTCGTCCCAGCTGGCAAACTGGACGCCATTGCCGAGGCTGCCGCCGCTGACGGTGACGGCAGGGTCCTTCACAGTCAGGGGCACCAGGGTATAGTTGCCGTCGGCATCGGGCAGAAGGGTCAGGCCATTCAGCGGTTCTGCCAGGGCGAAAGCACCCAAGTCTGCCTGGGCTGCCTTGACAGGCACCTTGCCCTCGGCCGTCATATCGTCGCCGGAAAAATGGATCTTCGTTTTGCCGGAGACGGCACCGTTGACGGTCAACTTGCCGTTCTTGACAGTCAGGTCAGCAACAACGCCGTCGGCCACCTTCCAGCCTTTCACGCTGGCGTTGGGCATGCTGCCGGTCAGTGACAGGCCGCCGCCCTGGCGTACCTCGATGCTGCCCCAATTGGCTGCATTATCGGCCACCAGCCAGGAGTTTTCCAGAACCAGAGTGCCGCTGTTGTTGCTGATCGTGGGGAAAGCAGTTTTGGTGGCGGGAGCGTCCAAGCTGCCATAGCCCTGCAGGATCACGGTCATCTTGTTTTTGCTGGTACCGGCAATGCCATCAATCACAGCATCGCTCACGGGGGCCTTGACCAGCACCGTGCAGCCGGTAGAAACGTTGGCGTCGATCTTTTCCAGTTCGCCGGTCACCGAGCCTTCCACCGTGACGGTAGCGCCCTCGCCGGTGATGCGCAGGTAGGTCTTGGGCATATTCAGTTTGACATTATCCAGCGTCAGGTCAGCCGCCGCATAGACATAGTTGCGGGTTGTGCCACCGGCGGAAAGCGTGTGGCCGTCGCCCTGGATGGTCAGCGCCTTGGCGGGCAATTCCACCACGCCAGAAGCGCCGGAGGTGTCGGTGGCTTCCAGCGTCACATCGTCCAGCAGGGTGATGGTGTAGCTGTCCGCATCGCCCGCTTTGATGGCCGCAAAGGCGTCCGCCATGGTGGCATACTGGCCCAGGCCCTTCACCTGGACGACAGGCTGGGGAACTGTGACAGGGGCGTTCTTCCCATTTGTCAGCGTCACATCACTGCCGGTGGGCAGGGTCAGGCCGGAACCCGTCAGATCAGTGCCGGTAAATTCGGGCAGCTGGAAGCTGCCGGTGGCATCTCTGGTGACCGTCAAAGTCGCGCCCTCGGCCAGGCGCAGTTCGCCATTGCCGGACAGTGTTTCGATCTCGGCGGCCGCGTTCAGCTCCAGGCCGCCGTTCTGCAGCTCGACCGCCGTCACGCCGTCCAGCTGGCCTTTGAAAATGTCGGAGCCGTCCGCCTCCAGATAGGCCCCATCCAGCGCCAGCGTCTCAAAGCCGGACATCAGGGGCAGGTCGTAGTAGTAATCGCTGCGGCCGATGTTGACAAAGGTGACCTTCGCAGCCTCGTCGGTGCCGGTCAGCTGTACCTGTTCGCCGCCGCCGAATCGGCCGCCGGGCAGCGTCCCGTCAAAGGTCAGGTCGCTGCCGCTGATTGCGGCAAAGCCGAAACTGCCGCCGTCCACCATGGTGAAGGCGTAGGTGCCTGCCGTCAGGGTGGTCAGGGTGTCGTCGCCCGAATTGATGTTGGTGATGTTCTCAATGGTCAGCGGGGCCTGCAGCGTCAGGGTATCGGGCAGGTCCACGCTGGCGCCGGAAAAATCAATGGTGGTGGGCTTGTTGGGCGCCACGTTGCCCTCCCACTCGATCACCGTGCTGCCGGTGCTGGCCGTGCGGATCTGGAAGGGACCGCTATCTTCGGAATCGTTGATAGCATTGATCGCATCGTTCAGCGTGGCATAGCCGGTCATGGTGCCGTCGCTGCCGGTGACAAAGGCAAGCGCTTCCGCCTCGCCGCCAAACAACTGGACCTTTACATTCTTGTCGGCAAACACCGTCTTGTAATGGTCCACATCCTCCTGGGTGCCCAGGTTGAGGGTGACGTTTTCAGTGCTGCCGAAGGTGGTGGCCTCCAGCGCGGTGCTGCTGATGTCATTCGGCAGGTTCAGCGTAAAGCCGTCCGGCATGTTGTTCAGCATGTATGCTTTAAAGCCATTGCCACTGAGGGTGTAGACCGTCAGTTCCTGAATCGAGGAACCGCTGAACGCGCTGTTGCTGTATTTGGTGGACAAATTCAGGCTGGGGATGGTCAGCCGGGTCAGGCTGGTGCAGCCGGAGAATACACCAGACTTCATCATATTGGTGATGGTGTCGGCGGCAAACTGCACGTTGGTCAGTGCGGTACAGTTCTTAAAGCAGCTTTGCCCAATGGAACTGACGCTGCTGTCGGTCATATCGACGGAGGTCAGCGCCGTGTTGCCGCTGAAAGCGTTGGCAGCCAAATCGGTCACGTCATACTTGCCGCCAGCATATTCGATGCCGTCCGCCAGCACCAGCGCGCCGGTGTAGGCCTTGCCGTCGGTCAGGGTCAGTTTGCCGTTGGCTTTTTCGGTGGGCAGGCTGGTCACCTCGTACCTGATACCATCGATGGTGATGGTTTCCCCAACGGCAGGGGCATCCACTGGCACTTCCGCGGGCTGAACGGTCACGGGCTCCTTTTCATCCGGGGCCGGCGCTTGGAATTCGGCCTGTGCGGGAATCTCCTCGGGCTGTTCCGGGGCGGACGGCGTTTGCGTATCGCCGTCCTCAGCGGGGGCCGCCTGTTCTGGCGTGGCGGCCTGGACCGCAGCCGGTCGTTCCAGCTCCGCGGCCAGTACCGGCGCCGGGCAGACGCCGGCCATCATCGAAAACGACAACAGCAGCGCCATAGGCCGGGTAAAACTGATTTTTCGTTTCACAAAATCCTCTCCTTTTCCATGGTGGGGGCTTGCGGTCAGATAGTTTGCAGTCTGCTGCACCCATAGTTTTGCCTCCAAGATATACCATACAGGGATTTTGCCAAATACGAAACCATACAAATGTTATATTGGTGTAAAAAATTGGCAAATGCCCCTTTTTTGAAAAGTGGAATTCGGGTTGCATGAAGGTCAGATAGGTATTCCCTGGTGCGGGGAGTGAAAAAATTACGACAATAAGGCAGAATTTTTCGCGTTTAACCTCTATAATGATTTCAAGGCCAAAGAAAGAAGGTAACTTCATCCTTTATCAAGCTATCTGTGTTGTCAAGCCAGACATATCCGTTTAGGTGATTGTTTCCCCGCGGTTCGCGGCATTTCTCATACGAAACAAAAACAGGATAGGCAGAAGTATTTTCATCGTAGTAACGGGCGTTTTTACTTGGTGAGAATTATCTGACACAAGGGTTTGTAATTCCTGCCTTTCTTCCTATACTTTACGACGGTTTTCCAGCATAATTTGATAAAGGCGAGTCGGGCGGTGGTTGATACGTGCAAAAAGGGGTTCGCTATTGTCTGCTGGTTTTTGTTCTACATCGCCATCCATCATATTGTCGAGAATTTTACATACTCTGGCTCCGGGGCTTCGGGTTCTCCACAATGGAGAGACCGTTTTCCAGACACAGCCAGTCAGAGAGCAGCCGGAGGGCAAATACTTTGGGCCCATTATTTTTTTGTTCCCATATAGAATCATTGGTAAGTCATGAAACGGGCAGCCTAATTATATTGAAATGTCATTAAATTTTCTGTATAATTCTATTGAAAAGTCATTCGCGAGGTGTGCGCCATGCTGTACCGAAAAATTTCCCGCCTGATCGTTGACCACCTGCGCACGCAGGACCCGCGCATCCTGTTGGTGGACGGGGCGCGCCAGGTGGGCAAGACCTATATCATCCGCTATGTGGGCCAGCAGCTGTTTGAAAATTTTATCGAGGTCAACATGGTGGAGGACTCGCTGGGCGAACGCCTGTTCGCCCAGACCCGCTCGGTGGAGGATTTCTACCTCCTATTGAGCATGCTGCACGGCAACAAAATGAAAGAAAAGCAAAACACCCTGGTTTTCCTCGATGAAATCCAGGAGTATCCGCAGCTTTTGACGCTGCTGAAATTTCTGGCGCAGGACGGGCGTTTCACCTACATTGCCAGCGGTTCGCTGCTGGGGGTCACGCTGGCGCAGACGATCTCCATCCCGATGGGCAGCATCCGCAAGGTGCGCATGTACCCGCTGGACCTGGAAGAATTTCTACTGGCCAACGGCCTGAACGAAGCGGCCATCATGGCCCTCCGCGCAAAATTTCAGGCGCGCCAGGCACTGGATGAGGCCATGCACAACAAGATGATGGACCTGTTCCGCAAATACCTGCTGGTAGGCGGCCTGCCCGATGCGGTCAACGCATTCCTGCAAAGCCGAAACATCCAGCGTGTGCGGGAGGTACAGCGGGAAATCCATGACTACTATGCGGCGGATGCCTCCAAATACGATGCC
>CALXHO010000071.1 GCA_944388125.1 uncultured Gemmiger sp.
GGCAGCCTGACGCTGGAAAAGCTGGAAGCCATGACCGCCGTCTGCTCGGTGGGCATCGACATGGTGGTCATCCCCGGGGATACCTCCGCCGAGGTCATCAGCGCTCTGATCGCCGACGAGGCCGCCATCGGTATGGTCAACAGCAAGACCACCGCCGTCCGCGTCATTCCGGCCATCGGCCACAAGGCGGGCGATGTGCTGGACTTCGGCGGCCTGCTGGGTCATGCTCCCATCATGCCCATCTCCAAATTCAAGCCGGATGTCATGATTCATCGCGGCGGACGCATCCCCGCCCCCATGCAGGCACTGAAAAACTGAGCAGGGCATTTTCAATCTTTGCATAAACATTCTCCCTTCCGGCAATACTGCCAGTGGAAGGGAGGATGTTTTTCATGTCCTTATTTCAGAAAATCCTGCTCCTGCTCGTCATCGTCGGCGGGGTGAACTGGGGCATCTACGGCATCTGGGCGTTCGACGCGGTGGGCTGGCTGTTCGGCGGCAGTCTGAGCTGGCTGGCCCGCGCGGTGTTCATCCTGGTGGGCCTGGCTGCGATTGCGCTGATCCCCACGCTGTTCATGTCCAAGCCGTCCGAAAGCCGGGACGCCCAGTAAGCCTTCGGCGGGCTGCAGGAACGCCCGCTGCGCCGGTGCCCTTTGTGCCCGGCGTGCTACTTATCCCCTGCCTCTTACACGGCTGCCCTTGCGGGCCGCCGTGTTTTTGTATCGGGATTGTTTCAGGTGGGATATTGGATTTTATCAGAGCCTTTATCGGACCGCCCGGATATGGTAGAATACCTGCAAAAATGCAAGGAGTTTTCTCATGCTGGACAATCAGGGTTTCAATCTTTGGGCGCAGGAATACGACGGCAGCGTCCGCTGTTCCGACGAGAACAACCGCTACCCCTTTGCCGGGTATCAGGACATTATGGATGAGATTTTCCGCCGGGTACTGAGCGCTCCGGGACGGGATATTCTGGATATCGGGTTTGGCACAGGTGTTCTGACTGCCCGGCTGTACGAACAGGGGTGCCGGATCTTCGGGCAGGACTTTTCCTCCGCCATGATCGAGCTGGCCCAGCAGAAAATGCCGGAGGCCATCCTGGTTCAGGGGAATTTTGCCCAAGGGCTGGCCGTCCCGCTGCGGCAAAACCGCTATGACGCCATTCTGGCCACCTATTCCCTGCACCATCTCACCGATGCACAGAAGGTTTCTTTTCTTCACGATCTGCTGTCCTGTCTGCGGGAAGGCGGCTGCCTGTACATCGGGGATGTGGCCTTTACCACCCGCCGGGAGCTGGAAGCCTGCCGGGCTAAGGCGGGCGACAGCTGGGATGACGATGAGATTTACTTTGTCTTTGACGAGCTGAAATCCAGTTTCCCGACCATGCAATTTGAGCCATTTTCCTACTGTTCGGGGCTTCTGTCCCTGAAAAAGTGAGTCCGGCCAGGATACAGAGAGGATCGGAAATCAGGAAAAGGGGGATCCCCGCCGCGCAGAATACGGCGGGGATCCCCCTTTTTGATTTTATTGTCTGCCTGGCAGCATTGCTGTCACTGAGCGGCATCCGTCTTGGGTGCGCTGAGGGCAAAGGTCAGCTCGGCCTGGGCGGCCAGCTTGCCGTCCACAAAAGCCCGGGCCATGCCATAGCCCACCGGACCCACCCGGCGCACGATCTCGCAGCGGAGTTCCAGCACATCGCCGGGGGTGACCTGATACTTGAAGCGGGCATTCTTGACACCGCCGAAGAAGGCCAGTTTGCCCCGGTTTTCCGGCTGGCAGAGCAACGCCACGGCTCCTACCTGAGCCATGGCCTCCAGAATCAGCACACCGGGCATGACCTTGTACTCAGGGAAATGGCCGCAGAAAAAGGCCTCGTTGCCACTGACGCACTTGCGGCCCACCGCCCACTGGCCGGGCTCCATGTCGAGAATGCGGTCCACCAGGGCAAAGGGATAGCGATGGGGCAGGATCTCGGCGATCTCATCACAGGTCAGGGCGTTGGCATTCTCCCGGGGAAGGTCGGGAATCATACTCTCATAATTCATGACTTACCCCTCCCATTTGCGCAGCACAATGCATGCATTGTGGCCGCCAAAACCCAGGCTGTTGCTCATGGCGCAGCGCAGGGGCATCTCCCGGCCGGTGTTGGGCACATAGTCCAGGTCGCACTCGGGGTCGGGCTGTTCATAGTGGATGGTGGCGGGGACAAAGCCGTCGTGCAGTGCCATGACGGTGAGCACCGCCTCCACGCCGCCGGCACCGCCCAGCAGGTGTCCGGTCATGGACTTGGTGCTGGAAACACACAGCTTATGTGCCCAATCGCCGAACGCCGTCTTGATGGCGGCGGTCTCACAGGAATCATTCATATGGGTGGAGGTGCCGTGGGCGTTGATGTAGTCCACGTCCTCCGGCCGGATGCCCGCATCCTGAATGGCCAGAGTCATACAGGCAGCGCCGCCTGCGCCTTCCGGCGCCGGAGCGGTGATATGATAGGCATCGCAGTTGGCGCCGTAGCCGATCATCTCGGCGTAGATCTTTGCTCCGCGGGCCTTGGCGTGTTCCAGTTCCTCCAGAACCAGGACGCCGCCGCCCTCACCCATGACAAAACCGGAACGGCGGGCGTCAAAAGGCACACTGGCACAGGCGGGGTCCTCGGCAGTGCAGAGGGCTTTCATGCTGGAAAAACCGCCGATGCCCAGCTCACTGATGCAGCTTTCGGCGCCGCCGCAGAGCATGACATCCTCGTAACCGTCGCGGATACGGTGAAAGGCATCGCCCACTGCGTTGGTGCCGCCCGCGCAAGCCGTGACCGGGCAGGTGCACATGCCCTTGAAGCCGGTGCGGATGGCGATCTGCGCCGCCGCCATGTTTGCGATGGTCATGGGGACAAAGAAGGGGCTGACCCGCTCGAAGCCTTTCTGCAGACCGCGGGAGTGTTCCTCCTCGATGACGGGCAGGCCGCCGATGCCGCTGGAGACGATCACGCCGCAGCGGGCGGCTTCCGGGGAATCGGGATCCACGGAAAGGCCGCTGTCTGCCAGGGCCTCCGCCGCCGCGTAGACGGCAAACTGAGTGAACCGGGCCATCTTTTTGGCGTCCCGGCGCTCAATGACCGGCTGAGGGTCGAAGTCCTTGACTTCCCCTGCCAGATGTACCTTGAACCCGCTGGCGTCAAACAGCGTGATGGGGCCGATGCCGCAGGTACCCGCCTTGGCGGCGGCCCAGGTCTCGGCGGTGTTGTGGCCGATGGGATTTACCGTGCCCAGGCCGGTGACGACAACTCTGCGCTTGTCCATAACTGTACTCCTTATTTCTTGTGCCGGGTCAGACGGCCATGCCGCCGTCCACACACAGCACCTGTCCGGTAATGTAGGAACTGCCCTCGGCAGCAAAGAACTCCACCGCCCGGGCAATGTCGTCCGGGTAAGCCATACGGCCCGCCGGGATGGTGGCCAGTGCCGCCGTGCGAGCTGCCTCCGGCATGGCGTCGGTCATCTCGGTGGCCACAAAGCCGGGAGCCACTGCGTTGACGGTGATGCCGCGGGAGGCAAGCTCCTTGGCCAGGCTCTTGGTCACACCAATCAGGCCGGCTTTGCTGGCCGCGTAGTTGACCTGCCCCGCATTGCCCCGCAGTCCCACTACGCTGGACATATTGACAATACGGCCGTAGCGCTGATGGATCATCATGCGGGATACCGCCTTGCAGCAGAACACCGCACCTTTCAGGTTGGTATCCAGCACTGCGTCATAGTCGGCCTCGCTCATGCGAAGCAGCAGACCGTCCCGGGTGATGCCCGCGTTGTTGACAAGAACATCCACCCGGCCGAATTCCTTTTTGACTGCATCGAACAGATCCGTACAGCCCTGGGCGGTGGAGACATCGGCCTGGACGGTCAGGACCTTTGCCCCTGCCTCCCGGCAAAGAGCGGCAGTCTCCTCAGCAGCCCCGGCGTTGCCTGCATAGTTGAGGCAGATGTCATAGCCCGCCTTTGCCAGCCGCACGCAGACGGCGCGGCCGATGCCTCGGCTGCCGCCGGTGACGACGGCAATGCGGCGGTCAGGTGTCATGGCTTCTTTCATGCTTTGGCCTCCCCTTTCAGCTCGGCTACCGCGGCGGCCAGTTCCTGGGCGGTCTCCACCGGCAGGCAGCGCACCGAGGTCCCCAGCGTCTTTTTGACAAAGCCGGACAGGGCGCGGCCGGGGCCGATCTCCACGATGGTATCAACGCCCAGCTCGCCCAGGCGGCGGATGGTGTCCTCCATGTAAACGCTGCTCTGGACCTGGCGGACCAGCAGGTCGGGGATGGAATCCTCCGCGGCCTTTTCACGGCCCAGGCAGTTGAACAGGACGGGAATCTGCATCTCGCCAAAGGTGACGGTGAGGAATTTTTCCTGAAGGGCATCCCCCGCCGGGTGCATCAGGCTGGTATGAAAAGGCCCGCTGACCTTGAGGGGCAGGCAACGCTTGGCGCCCGCCGCCTTGGCCAGTTCCGCCGCACGATCCACGGCAGCCTTCTCGCCGCCGATGACCAGCTGGCCGGGGCAGTTGTAGTTGCAGATCTGCACCACACCCAGGGAGGAGGCCTCGTCGCAGCAGGCCTGCAGCTTGTCGCGGTCGAGAGCCAGGACGGCGGTCATGCCGCAGTCGATGCCCTCGGCTGCTTTGGCCATGGCTTTGCCCCGGAAGGCTGCCAGCTCCACCGCAGTGGCTGCGTCAAAAACACCCGCCGCCTGCAGGGCGGAATACTCGCCCAGGGAAAGTCCTGCCGCATACTCAGGGTGGACCCCCGCCGCGTACAGTGCTGCAGTGACTCCCGCCGCAAAGGCAACCATGCAGGGCTGGGTATACTGGGTCTGGTTGATGACACCGTCGGGATCGTCGAAGCAGACGGATTTCAGGTCAAAATCCAGGCTGGCTGCGTCGAAAGCCGTGCGGAAGTCGGCATTGCTCTCGTAGAGATCGCGGCCCATGCCGGCATGCTGGCTGCCCTGGCCTGCGTACAAAAATGCGAGTTTCATCGAAATTCCTCCTGTTGCTCAGGCCTGCCCCAGGCTCTGGATCTCAGCGATGCGATGCTGCGCCCCCGTCCAGAGTTCCTCCAGAATTTCCGCCGCCGGGCGGATCTCATGGAGCATGCCGCTGACCTGGCCCGCCATCAGGCTGCCGGTGTCGGTGTCGCCGTCAAACACGGCGCGGCGCAGGCTGCCCAGGGTATACTGTTCCAGCTCCATCTTGTCGGCACCCGCTTTTTCCCGGCGGACGTACTCCCGGCTCATGCGGTTTTTCAGCACCCGCACCGGGGTTCCTCCAATGCGGCCGGTGACGATGGTGTCGCTGTCCTTGGCCTTGAGCAGTGCGGCCTTGTAGTTTTCATGGATGGGGCACTCGGTACTGGTCAGCAGGCAGGTGCCCACCTGAACGCCGCAGGCGCCCAGTGCCAGGGCTGCCGCCATCTGACGGCCATCCGCAATGCCGCCCGCAGCAATAACCGGCAGGTTCACCGCATCCACCACCTGGGGGACCAGGGCCATGGTGGTCATCTCCCCCACATGGCCGCCGCTCTCGGTGCCCTCGGCAATGATGGCATCCACCCCCGATTTGGCCAGGTGCTTTGCCAGCACTGCGGCAGCTACCACGGGGATGATGATGATACCGGCTTCCTTCCACTTGGCAACATACTTGCCGGGATTGCCGGCGCCGGTGGTGACTACAGGGACGTGTTCCTCCGCCACCACCTGGGCAAACTCGTCGGCGCAGGGGTGCATGAGCATGATGTTGACGCCGAAAGGCTTGTCGGTCAGTTCCCGGCAGCGGCGGATATGGCTACGCAGGTCATCGGCACTGCGGACGCCGCCCGCGCCGATGATGCCCAGGGCCCCCGCATTGGAGCAGGCTGCGGCAAACTCACCGGTGGCAATGTTGGCCATGCCGCCCTGGATGATGGGATATTTGGTTCCGAGGATCTCATTGAGCAGTTTCATTTGTTTTCCCCCGTGGATACGGTAAGCAGCACCCCGGCCCAGGTCAGGCCGCCGCCGAAACCGATGCACAAAACCGTCTGGCCGTCTTTGAGCAGCCCTGCCTCGCGCATATCGCGCAGGGCCATGGGAATGCTGGCGGCACTGGTGTTGCCGTAACGGTCAATATTTTTATAGAACTTTTCGGGCGGAGCCCCCAGCTTTTTGACACAATGGTCGATGATCCGGGCGTTTGCCTGATGGCAGACCACCCAGTCCACCTCGTCCAGCGTTTTCCCCGCCTTGGCAAGCGTCTCATGCAGGCAGTGCGGGATGGCTTCCACCGCAAAGCGGAACACCGCCCGGCCGTCCATGCCGATCTTGCTCGGCTCCGGTCCCGGCCCCTTGGCGATAATAGCCTTGCTGCCCCGTGCGCCCAGACAGGATGCCAGCGGTTTGTCCGGGTCTTTGCGATATACCGCCGCCCCGGCGCCGTCGCCAAACAGCACGCAGGTGCTGCGGTCGGTCATATCCATCAGGCGGGAAAGCTGCTCACAGCCCACGACCAGTGCATAGTCGCCGCCGCAGTTTTCCAAAAGGCCTGCCGCCGTGACAGTACCGTAAAGGAACCCGGAGCAGGCCGCGTTGACGTCCAGCACCGGAATATCCTCAGACAATCCCAACTCCGCCTGTACCATGCAGGCCACACTGGGCGTGGCGTAGTCCCCCGATACCGTGGCACAGATACAGCAGCCGATCTGTGCCGGGGCAATGCCCGCATCCGCCAGGGCCTGACGTGCCGCCGCAATCGCAAGGGTGACAGTGCTCTCGCCCTCCCCGCAGAAATAACGGTTGCGGATTCCCGTCCGCTCGGAGATCCAGGCGTCACTGGTATCCACCGTCAGGCTCAATTCATCATTGGTCACACACCGCTCAGGCAGTGCCCGGCCGGTGCCGATCAGTTGTAATCCTGTCATGGTTCCTCCTCCGCGGGCCGGGATCAAATCTGGCCCATCTGACGGAATTTCTTATGCCGCTGGTTGGTCAGCGCATTGCCGCTCATCTTGCACAGCTGGGAGAGGTTTTTGTCCAGCGCCACGTCCAGGCAGGCAAACAGGCTCTTGGGATCGGCCTGCGCCCCCCCCATGGGCTCGGGAATCACCTCATCGATGATGCCAAACCCCAGCAGGTCCTGGGCCGTCAGCTTCATGACGTCACAGGCCTCGGCATGGCGGGTGGCATCCTTCCACAGGATACTGGCAAAGCCCTCGGGGCTGAGTACGCTGTAAATGGCGTTTTCCAGCATGAGCACCCGGTTGGCAACTCCCAATGCCAGAGCGCCGCCGCTGCTGCCCTCGCCGGTGACGACGGCAATGACGGGAACGGTGAGCTGACTCATCTCGGCCAGGTTGCGGGCGATGGCCTCGCCCTGGCCCCGCATCTCCGCCTCCATGCCCGGATAGGCACCCGGCGTATCGATGAAAGTGATGATGGGACGGCCGAATTTCTCAGCCTGCTTCATCAGGCGCAGCGCCTTGCGATATCCCTCAGGGCCAGGCATGCCGAAATTGTATTTCATGTTTTCCTCAAGGGTGTTGCCCTTGCGATGGCCAATGACGGTCACCGGGCGTCCCTTGTAAAAAGCGATGCCACCGAGGATGCTCTCGTCCTCCTTACACTGGCGGTCGCCGCGCTGGACGAAAAAGTCGGTGAAGAGGGCGTTGATGTAATCGTCGATTTTGGGACGATGGGGATGACGGGCCAGAAAAACCTTGTCCTCCGCCTGGAGGCTGGTGCAGCTTTCCAGAAGCTCGGCACGGTCGCGCTCGATCTGTTTGCGGCGCAGTTCCGCCTGGGGCGTGTCGACGCCATCCAGCGTGGCAAGTTCCTGTTCCAGCGCGTCGGTCATGCGCAAGATATCCTTAATCAAGCTCGGCGCCCTCCTTTGGTGTGCAGGCGCAGCAGATGCGCCAACGTTGCTTTCATCTCGCTGCGCGGCACGATGTCATCCACGAATCCGTGTTCCTCCTGGAATTCGCTGCGCTGGAATCCGGCAGGCAGTTTCTGGCCGATGGTCTGTTCAATGACCCGAGGTCCCGCAAAACCAATCAGCGCACCCGGTTCCGCCAGCATGATGTCTCCCAGGCTAGCAAAGCTGGCCGTCACGCCACCGGTGGTGGGATGCGTCAGATAACTGATAAACAGCCCGCCCTTGGCGGAAAATTCTGCGATAGCGGAACTTGTTTTGGCCATCTGCATCAGACTGAAGATGCCTTCCTGCATCCGCGCGCCGCCGCTGGCGGAAAAGATGATGAGAGGCAATTTTTTTGCCTGTGCAAACTCTACGGCGCGGGTGATCTTTTCCCCGACTGCCGTGCCCATGCTGCCCATGAAAAACCGGCTGTCCAGCACCGCTACCACCACCGGAATGCCGTCGATCTTGCCCGTTGCCGTGATGGCTGCATCGTTGAGACCGGTCTTGCGGCTTTGTACGGCGAGCTTCTCGGCATATCCCGGGAAGTTCAGCACGTCCCTGGCGTGAAGCTTTTCATCCAGTTCCCGGAAAGTGCCGTGGTCCAGGATCAGCGACAGCCGATAATACCCGCCGATGGGCTGATAGTGACCGCAGTTGGGGCAGACATACAGCGTCTCAGCCCAGATTTTGCGGGTGGCGCGGCGCTTGCAGTTCGGGCAGGTCACAAAGGTGGGTTCCTGCCAGACCGGGGCAAGCTCGCCACTTTCGGGCGCGGCCTTGCGGACCAGTTCCCCCTGACGGCTCGCCCTGCCGATTTTATCTAAAACATTTGCCATGTTCGGATCTCCTTGTTCCCTCTCCCGGCAGCGCCGGACAACATATTGTGATGCCTTTCCCGGGAAAATTATTCGGCGTGTGCCTGCAGGTAATCGTAGATATCCTTGACAGTCTTCATGTTGCCCAGTTCCTCGTCGGGGATGGCAATGCCACAGGCTTCCTCCAGCGCCATGTTCAGCTCCACGGCATCCAGGCTGTCCGCGCCCAGATCGTCGGCCAGGGATGCCTCCATGGTGATTTTGGCCTCATCGCAGCTGAAGGTGTCGGAAATGATCTGTTTGAGAGTTTCGAATTCCATGATATGTACTCCTTTTGAATATCAAAATCAGAATTAAAATTATTTACCTAAATTTATTTAGGTAAATCTTATGAACTTATAATATCAGAGTTTTTCGCCATGTCAAGCGTATTTTTTTGCTTTCGCCTTTCCAACCAAAACCTTTCTTCCATCACCGCAGACATACAGGTGCTTTTGCACAAAATACAAAAAGACCTGAACCCATTCAAGTACCAATGGATTCAGGCCTTTTTCTTTCCTGTTTTTAATTTTTGACGCAATGTCGAAAAAATAAAGTCCAGAGATCTGGTAAAAAGTAAACCAGGTCTTTTGTCACAGCACCCAACATATAATAAGGCAGAGTATATTTCGCTCTCTTTCAGTGGTTGCTATTGTTATTCAAGCAGATGTTTTCCCTGATTGTTTGCCCCGTTTGCCAGTATTACGCGGCAGCAATACTTCAAGGGAATGGTCGGCAGACTTCCTCAAGCACATGATTCAGCTCAAATCAAAGCGATAAATCATGACTTGCCGCATTCCCTCTGCATATAGCTCATTGTCTCGTGGAACGGCTTCCATCATAAGATAGCGTCCCCCTGCAATTTCACAGGTTCGTGCAGAAGCAATATTCTTCGGCGCACAGGTGACAATCAGATAGTCCATTCCATGTTTTCGAGCCTGAAGCAAAAGCAGCCGGCAGGCTTTTGCCGCATAGTGATGTCCACGGTAAGACACCTCAATGTTATATCCAATATTCCCGCCAATATAGGTTTTGTCATTGTGGCCGACTCTCAGATCACAGTGACCGATAACTGTTCCATCCGACAGGCAGATTTCAAAATAATAGGCTGGGAGCCATCTCTTTTCCGGTTGCGCCGGAGTGGTCTTTGTGAGATTCAGGAAAATATCCTCTGACTTCAGATCATCGGTGTCGAAAAACATAGCTTCCTGATCCCTCCATGATATATCATATTTTTTGTAACCAATGGACGCAATGGACGGTGTTACTCATGGGCTAATGGAATAAATTTGAATATAAACAATAACTCCGGACTAATCACTTATCAGCGAAAAGTCCGGAGTTATCATTTTTGGTGACCCGTGCGGGAATCGAACCCACGTTAACGGCGTGAGAGGCCGCTGTCTTAACCGCTTGACCAACGGGCCATATAAAAGAGAAGCCGGCATCTACCTATTTTCACAGGTCGTTTCCAACCAACTATCGTCGGCACGAGTGAGCTTAACTTCTG
>CALXHO010000072.1 GCA_944388125.1 uncultured Gemmiger sp.
CTGCACCGCATCCTCGAAGTAGAGGCCGGGCACCGCACAGCCGGCGGCGCGTCTGCGGATGGCAGGCATCATGCGCGCGATCAGCGCCGCCAGCGAGGTCTCATCGCCGGACTTTGCCTTTTCGATCAGCGCGGGGTCCAAATGCTGCATTGCCATGCCTCCTGCCGGGCATCCACGAATGTAATCATTCTACCGTTTGAAGAAAGATTTGTCAACAAATTTTTATGTTCGAAAGGCCTTGTTTCGGCCATTTTTCACAAGCTCTGACAAAAAAAGAGGCGGTGCGACCTCCCCCATGAACGGGGCGGGCACACCGCCGGGTACCGGGCCGCGGATTCCGGGCATTGTGCCGGGTTCCGCAGCCGGTTTCGGTTACTGTTTGTTGGAGTTGTTGGAGAACAGCTGGTTGAACAGATAGACCAGCGCGATCAGAATGAGGGTGACCACAAAGACACCCATCCAGCCCTGCAGTGCCTTGCCCAGGACCGGGAGAAACGTATCCATATTGAACATAGTATACCCCTTTCTTGGATCAGCCGAACAGCGACAGGATCATGCCGCCGGCAATGACGGAAGCAATCTGGCCGGAAACATTGACGCCCACTGCATGCATCAGCAGGAAGTTCTGGTTGTCCTCCTTGAGGCCCATCTGGTTGATGACACGGGCCGACATGGGGAAGGCGGAAATGCCCGCCGCACCGATCATGGGGTTGATCTTTTCCTTGCTGAACACATTATACAGCTTGGCGATGAAGACGCCGCCCACCGTATCAAAGATGAAAGCCACAAGGCCAAGGCAGAGGATCATGAGGGTCTGGGCATTGAGGAAGCTGGCCGCCTGCATCTTGGTGGCGACGGTCAGGCCCAGGAAGAGGGTGATGAGGTTGGCCAGCACCTTCTGGGCCGTCTCGGACAGACCGTCCAGGACGCCGCACTCACGGATCAGGTTGCCGAACATCAAGAAGCCGATGAGGGCCACGCTGCGGGATGCAAAGATGCCCGCGACCACGGTGATGAAGATGGGGAACAGGATCTTTGTGGTTTTGGAAACGCTCTTCTCGGCATACTTCATGCGGATCTGGCGTTCCTTCTTGGTGGTGACCATGCGGATGACCGGGGGCTGGATGATGGGCACCAGCGCCATATAGGAGTAGGCCACCACAATGATGGCGCCGATATACTGGGTCTGCATATAGTTGCCCACAAAGATGGTGGTGGGGCCGTCCGCCGCGCCGATGATAGCGATGGAGGCCGCGTCACGGATGTCGAAGCCCAGCAGGGTGGCCAGGCAGAGGGTGAAGAAGATGCCGAACTGGGCCGCCGCACCGAAGATCATCAGCTTGGGGTTGGACAGCAGGGGCGTAAAGTCGATCATGGCGCCGATGCCGACGAACAGCAGCAGCGGGAACAGTTCGTTGGCGATGCCCGCATCAAAGAGGACATCCAGGATGCCCACCTCGGTGGCGCCGTCGATGACCTGGGTCACCGCGCCGGACAGGGGCAGATTGACCAGAATGGTGCCGAAGCCGATGGGCAGCAGCAGCGAGGGCTCCATCTGCTTTTTGATGGCCAGGTAGATCAGCAGGGCGCCGATGGCCCACATGACGACCTGCTGCCACTGGATGTTGAGAACATTGCCGAATAATGCCTCCATAGAAAAACTCCTCTCACACAAATGTCGGCGCTCATGCGCCGTAAAATTCTCGTCCGGACGCCGGGTCCGGGCAAAGTCACACAGCGGGGATTTGCGTCCCGGGCATAAAAAAAGACTTTTGCCACAGTCCCCGCCCCCTGGCGGGTATGTGGCAAAAGTCTTGCTTTTTGATCCGGTTGCGGGCGGTTGCCGGTATGTCGCAGTCCGTTACGGCAGGACGCCGCAAGCTACTCCCTTTTGCACTTCCTATTATGAGAAAATGCCGCCCGTTTGTCAAGAAAAATTCCCGCAAAATTCCAGTTCAGCTCTGTATATGCACCCGTCCACCGGACTGCCAGTAACCGGTCAGATCGGTTGCGGTGAATTCCGCCGCCCAGTTGCCCATGGGCTCCTGGGTGAACCGCGCCGTCCAGCCGCTCTCGGTGCGGGTCAGACTGTCCAGGCGGTAGATCCAGTAGACTTCCTGCAGTTCTGCGTCGGTCCAGGGCATGTTCACCGGCAGCCAGCTCTGCCCCCAGTCGGTGGAGACATAGACCTCCGGCCAGTTGTCCTGGGACGCAGTCTCCAGCGAGATCATGATGGTGCCGTCCTCACTGACCGATGCCCCGCAGATGCTCCGCTCTCCGGGCAGGGTATCGCTCACCGTCTCCCAGGTCTGCCCGCCGTCCCTTGTCAGGACCAGGGCACGCCAGCATCCGCTGCCCATGGTCCAGTTGCCCCCTGCCGCCGCCAGGCCCATGCCGTTGGGCAGCAGCTGGGCAACGCGCCGGTCCAGGGTGGCATCCTCGGTGCTGCCCAGGAATTCCTCCGCCCAGGTTTCGCCGTCGTCCATGCTGTACACCAGGGTGGCGTCGTTGCCGCCCAGCAAAAATGCCACCGGTCCCCCCTCCTCATCCGAGATGGACCAGCTGGAACGGGTCACATCGGTGTAATCATCCAGGCAGGCCTGGGCAAGGGCGTTGTACTGGGAAGGCAGGGCTTTCCAGGTTTCGCCCCAGTCCCGGGTATACCGCAGGCCGGTGTCGGCCACGATCACATCTTTTTGGGTGTAGCTGGCCGGGTTGCCGATCCAATGCTCGGGGACGGCAGGCGCATAGCAGAAGCGGACCTGCTGGTTGCCCTCCCCCGCATCCTCCACCGTCAGTGTCCACTGGGGACCGCCGTCCGCCGTGCCGTAGAAGCCCACCGCAGCCTGGGACAGGTCCAGGGTCTGCGGGGCGCCGCTGCGCATATCCACAACCGGCTCCCCTGCCTGCGGCCGCGCGAAGGCCTGGAAGCTGATAGTATAGCCATCCGGCATGACGCTTTGCAGGGCATCCGCCGGCATGGCGGCCAGGTTTGCATTGAGGAAATCCGCCGACAGGTTTTCGTTGTAGCCGCCGGTGGGATCATTGCTGTACAGGGTCCCGGCGGTGTAGTAGGTCAGAAGCTGCTCGCCGCTGTCCCAGTCCACCGTGAATCCGCCGTCAAAGCTGGGCGGGGTGCCCAGGTACCGGCTGACCCGCAGGCTTGCCTCCACCACATTGCCGGACGGATCCACCGTCAAACGGACGTCATCCACATTGAACATGGAATTCATCAGGTTGCCCAAGCGGCGGTCCAGCTCCTCCAGGATGGGGGCGACTCCCTCATCCAGCGGATAGGCCTCCAGCATACAGACATTCTGCCCGTCCATAATGTAATCTTCCGATTCATTGATGCCCTCATCCGGCCAGTCGCCATCGGAATGGTAGCTGTTGCCGCCAAAACGGTCTTCCAGGAGATGCACCGTGTCGAAAATCGTCCAGGTCATCAGGCGATTGCATCCGGTCAGCATGCCCGCACAGAGCAGTACAGCGGCCGCACGGCTCCACATCCGTCTCATTGCCTTTCCCTCCCTTTCGGCTTTCATCATAGCGCGGCAGGGGCCCGTTGTCCAGACGCAGAGACCTCCCAAAGACGTTTTTCCGTCATTTTTCAGAGAATCACTCCCGGTTATCCCCCATTGCATGACAGAAATGTGACCGCCGCAGGACTACACATGAATTTATTTCACTTGACGAATCAACATGGTTCAACTATAATCAACACCATAGCTTCAACGGCGAAGCCCCCTGCCCCGCCGCGTGCGGGGCTTTTTGTTGCCCGGACGCCTCCGGGCAGCGGGGGCTTTCCTGCCGATCATCTGCCGCCCCGGGCGGCCACAGGAGGGTTTTCATGCTGACACTGGACAAGATCTATCACGCCGCCTTCATCCTGAAAGACGTGGCCCGCCGCACCGACCTGATTGCCGCCCCCCGGCTGAGCGAGACCAGCGAGCTCTACCTCAAGACCGAGAACCTGCAGGTCACCGGCAGTTTCAAGGTACGGGGCGCTTACTACAAGATCAGCCAGCTTTCCCCAGAGGAACGGGCCCTGGGCGTCATTGCCTGCAGTGCCGGCAACCATGCCCAGGGCGTGGCACTGGCCGCCACCCGGATGGGTCTTCGCAGCGTGGTCTGCATGCCGGACGGCGCCCCCATCATGAAGGTGGAGAGCACCAAGCGTCTGGGCGCCGAGGTCTGTCTGGTCAAGGGCACCTACGACGACGCCCACGACCGGGCGGTGGAACTGCAGCAGGAAACCGGCATGACCTTCATTCATCCCTACGACGATGAGCAGGTCATTGCAGGCCAGGGAAGCATCGGTCTGGAGATCCTGGAGCAGCTGCCCGACGTGGAGGCCGTCATCGTTCCCATCGGCGGCGGCGGTCTGATTGCAGGCGTGGCCTTTGCCATCAAGAGCCTGCGCCCCGAGGTCAAGGTCTACGGTGTGCAGTCGGCGGGCGCCGCCAGCATGTTCCGTGCCCATCGCGACCATACCTACGAAACGCTGGACACGGTGGACACCTTCGCCGACGGCATCGCGGTCAAGACCCCCGGCGAACTGACCTTTGAGATGGTGGAGAAGTACGTGGACGATGTCATCACCGTCAGCGAGGACGAGATCGCCGCGGCCATCCTCTCTCTCATGGAAAACCAGAAGCTGGTGGCCGAGGGCGCCGGTGCCGTCTCGGTGGCGGCAGCCCTGTACGGCAAGCTGCCCATCGAGGGCAAAAAGACCGTCTGCCTGATCTCGGGCGGCAACATCGACGTCAACATCCTGTCACGCGTCATCAACCGCGGCCTGGTCATGAGCGGCCGCAAGTGCAACCTGATGATCGCCCTGGAGGACAAGCCCGGCCAGCTCACCCGGGTCAGCGAGATCATTTCGGGCTGCGGGGCCAATGTGGTCAGCGTCCAGTACGATCTGGGCGACACCAACATGGCCATCACCAGCTGTTTCCTCAAACTGGGGCTGGAGACCCGCGACGCCTTGCAGATCGAGGAGATCAAACAGGCGCTGACCAAAGCGGGCTTCAAGCTGGTCAGCGAGCGCGCCTGACCCCCGCCATTCTGCCTATCCATATAAAAAGAAAGAAGTGCTGTATTTATGAAAGTCGTATCCACCCAGAATGCCCCCGCCGCCATCGGTCCCTACTCCCAGGCACTGGATCTGGGCAATATGGTATTCGTCTCGGGGCAGATTCCCGTGGACCCCGCCACCGGTCTCATGGCCGACACCATCGAAGCTCAGGCCCGCCAGAGTCTGGCCAACCTGAAAGCCATCCTGGCCGAGGCAGGTCTGACCATGAAGGACGTGGTCAAGACGGTGGTTTTCCTGGCAGACCTCAACGACTTTGCCGCCGTCAACGAAGTCTACGCCCAGGCCTTTGAAGCTCCCTACCCCGCCCGCAGCTGCGTGCAGGTGGCCGGCATTCCCAAGGGCGCCCGGGTGGAGATTGAGTGCATCGCCGTGCGGCAGTAAGTTTTTTCAACCACAAGGTGTAAAAAAGTCGCGCCCGGCGGTTGACCGGACGCGGAGGAAAAGGACAGATTGAATTTACAGCGGCACCCCGCCCTTGCAGAGCTCGATGAACTGCTTTGCCACACGGGGACTGCGGCCGCCGGCCCGCAGGGCGAAGGCCTCCCCTTTGCGGAAGAGCTGGTCCGAGGGCATCTGGACGTTGTACTGGCGGGCCAGTTCCATGAGGATGTTCTCAAACCGCTGCTTGTCAGGGCTCTGGAAGGTCACCGTCAGGCCAAACCGCGCCGAAAGGCTCATGAGTTCCTGACGGGTATCCGCCGCATGGATGTCGTCGCCCTCCCGGTCGCTCAGGCGCTCCTTGACCAGGTGGCGGCGGTTGGAGGTGGCATACACCGCAATGTTGTGGCTGCGGCCGCCCACGCTGCCTTCCAGAATGGCCTTGAGGGCGGCGAAGTCATCGTCGTTGGAGGAGAAGCTCAGATCGTCGATAAAGAGAACGAACTTGAGCGGATTGTCCGCCAGAGCCTCCATGACCGCGGGGATCTGATAGAGCTGGTTTTTCTTGACCTCCACCAGGCGCAGACCCTCGGCGGCAAACTCGTTGCCGATGGCCTTGACGGTGCTGGACTTGCCGGTGCCCGCATCACCGTACAGCAGCACGTTGTTGGCCGGAAGCCCCGCCAGCAGCGCCTTGGTGTTGGCGATGACCTTGGCACGCTCGGCCTCGTAGCCGGGCAGCTCGCTCAGGCGCTGGGGATCGGGACAGTGCACCGGAACGAGGGTCCCGTTTTCCACCGTAAAGACGTGATACCGGGCAAACATACCGTAGCCCTTTTTGCCCACCTCCCGGCGGCGCTGGGCATAGGCGGCGGTGTAGTCCGCCTCATGGGTCTCCCAGCGGGGCAGAAAGCTGCACGCCGTGCGCAGACCCGGCTTGCCGGACAGGAGCTCATCCAGTCCGGTACAGCCCGCCTGCTGCAAGAAGGCCAGCTCGGAGGCCAGGGCCTCTTCCGCGGCTCGCGGCGCACCGCCGGATGCCGCCCGCCGGATGCAGATGTTGTCGTTTTCCAGCACCGCATCCAGCAGGTAGTCGGTCCAGCAGCGGCCGGTGTCAAACAGTGCCGCCTCAAACCGGGCGGCGGAAGTGATGAACGCTTCCTCCCCTGAGGACGCCGACGCCAGCATGGCCGCATATTTTTCGATCACACCATCCGAGAGCAGACCCCGCAGCACCACAAGACCGTGCAGGCGGAGGCTCATTTCATGAACATCCATACCAAAATCCCCTTTATACTTTTCAAGAATCTCCGTTACCAGTATACACGCAGGCCCCCCACTCCGCAAGCGGAAAGCGGGCAAAGGAAAATGTGATATTTCACAAAAGCTGTTGACAATGTCTAGCATTTGCGGTATAGTTTATGACAAATCCCAAATGCAAGGACGGGAAGTAGTAATGCAGCGCTCCCCCTCAGAGAGCCGCCGGTTGGTGCAAGGCGGCGGGCAGAACGCGCACGAAGTCATCCCTGAGCAGATCCGCCCAACTGGTCTTCCCCAGTAAGCGGATACGGCAGCACCCGTTAGCGTGCAGGGCTTTGTTGGAAGTCCGGTGAGTGGGTATGCACAGCATACCAATGAGAGTGGTACCGCAGAGAGCTTTTATCGGCCTTTGTCTCTTGAAAAGCAGGAGACAAAGGCCGTTTTTTATTTGCCGGTGCTTGGCTTTCCGCGCCGGGCCGTGATGAAGAAATGGAAAAAGCAGAAGAAGGAGAGGATCACGATGAAGCTGACAGGTTCCCAGATTTTTGTGGAGGTTCTTGCCGAACAGGGCGTGGATACCATTTTCGGGTATCCGGGCGGCTCGGTTCTGAACCTCTATGACGAGCTGTACAAAAACTCCGACCGAATCCGTCACATCCTGACCGCTCACGAGCAGGGCGCTGCCCACGCAGCGGACGGCTACGCCCGGGCCACCGGACGCACCGGCGTGGTGCTGGCCACCAGCGGTCCCGGCGCCACCAACCTGGTCACCGGCATTGCCACCGCCTTCATGGACAGCGTGCCCATGGTTGCCTTTACCGGCAACGTGGCCACCTCCCTGCTGGGCAAGGACAGCTTCCAGGAAGCCTACATCGAGGGCGTGACCATGCCCATCACCAAGCACAACTACACCGTCCGCCGGGTGGAGGATCTGGCCGACACCATGCGTGCCGCCTTTCGCATTGCCCAGAGCGGCCGCAAGGGGCCGGTGCTGGTGGACATTCCCAAGGATGTGACCGCAAACTCCTGCGAGTTCACCCCCAAGCCGCCGGAGCCGGTGCGCACCGTCACCCACTTTGACGAGGAAAGCGTCAAGAAAGCCGCCGAGATGATCAATGCTGCCAAAAAGCCGGTGGTGGTGTTCGGCGGCGGTGTCCGTGGCGCTGCGGGCTGTCAGCCGCTGCGGGATCTGCTGACCAAGGCCGAGATCCCCGCCACCTACACCCTGATGGCAGCCGGTGTGCTGGCCTACGGCGAGCCGCTGAACCTGGGGCTGCTGGGCATGCACGGCTGCTACACTGCCAATAAGGCAGTGGACGAAGCCGACCTGCTGATTGCCGTGGGTACCCGGTTTTCCGACCGTGTGGCGCTGAAGCCGGAAACCTTCGCCCACAACGCCAAGCGCATCCAGATTGACATTGATCCCAGCGAGATGGGCAAGAACGTCCCCATTGATCTGGCCCTGGTGGGAGATGCCGCCTACATCCTGCAGGCGATGCTGCCCCACATCCAGCCCGCCGAACACAAGGACTGGATGTCCCAGATCCGGGAATGGCAGTCCCATGACTACAAGCCGCTGGACAGCGACACCGAGCTGAAACCCCACCAGATGATTGACGAGATCTGCCGCCAGGCCGGCCCCAATGCCGTCTATGTCACCGACGTGGGCCAGCATCAGATGTGGGCAGCCCAGTATCTGCACCACACCAAGAGCCGCGGCTTTATCACCAGCGGCGGCCTGGGCACCATGGGCTTCGGCTACGGCGCCGCCATCGGCGCACAGCTGGGACTTGGTCCTGACGCCCGGGTCATCATGCTCACCGGCGACGGCAGCTTCCACATGAACCTGAACGAGGGCTGCACCGCCGTCAGCTACCAGCTGCCCATCATCACCGTCATCTTCAACAACCAGGTGCTGGGCATGGTCCGTCAGTGGCAGACCGCCTTCTACGGCAAACGGTATTCCAACACCGACCCACACCGCCACACCGATTTTGCCAAGGTGGCCGAGGGCTTTGGCGCCAAGGGATACCGCTGCACCACCCCCGACGAGTTCCGCGCCGCTTTCGCTGACGCTTTAAAGCAGAAAGGTCCCAGCTGGATCGACTGCCGCATCGGCAAGGACGAGAAGGTGCTGCCCATGATCCCGGGCGGCGGCGACATCAACGATATTCTGATGGAGTAAAGGAGGACCCCTGCAATGCCCACTGTGAAGAAAAACGACGCGGCCGACCGCCGGGTCATCAGCATCCTGGTGGATAACCAGCGGGGCGTCCTGGCCCGGGTTTCCAGCCTGTTCAACCGCCGTGGCTTCAACATTGACAGCCTGACGGTCTCGACCACCAACGACCCCAGCATCAGCCGCATTACCGTCACCACCCATGGCGACGAAAATTCCATCAGCCAGCTGCTGCTCCAGACGGACCGTCTGGAAGTCACCCGCCAGATCTTTGAACTGGACCAGGACAACAGCCTGCAGCGGGAGCTTTTGCTGCTGAAGGTGAAGGCCGACGTGAAAAACCGCGCCGAGCTGCGGGAGATTGCCAGCATCTACAAGTCCAAGATCATCGACCTGTCCCCCGACAGCATGGTCTTTGAACTGACCGGCCGCCCCGTCAAGATCGACGCCTTCCTGCTCATGTTCAAGGACTACAACATTCTGGAAATGTGCCGCACCGGCGTCACCGCCATCGAGCGCGGCGGCATGCACCATCACATGCAGAAGCCCTCCCAGGAGGTCAGCGGCATCCAGTATCCCCGTCAGGGCGTATCCGCCCGCAAGGGTTAAACTCAATCAGGTTCCCCGCCCCAACCGGCGCTGAATATACACGATCCGGAAGAGATCGAATCCAATTATAAAAGGAGAAAAACTATCATGGCGATCAAAAAGTATTACGATTCCGACTGCAACCTCGGCGTGCTGGACGGCAAGACCGTTGCCGTCATCGGCTTCGGCAGCCAGGGCCACGCCCATTCCGAGAACCTGGCCGAGAGCGGCGTGAACGTCGTCGTCGGCCTGCGCAAGGGCTCCGGCCACTGGGAAAAGGCCTCCGAGTTTGCGGCCACCCACGAGAACTTCAAGGTCATGGAGGTCGAGGAAGCCGCCAAGGCCGGTGACATCGTCATGATGCTGGTCCCCGATGAACTGTGCGCCGACATCTACAACAAGCAGATCGCTCCCTACATGACCGAGGGCAAGGCCCTGGCTTTCGCTCACGGCTTCAATATCCACTTCAAGACCATCACCCCGCCCAAGAATGTGGACGTCATCATGATCGCTCCCAAGGGCCCCGGCCACATCGTCCGCCGCCTCTACACCGAGGGCGAGGGCTGCCCCTCCCTGATCTGCGTGGAGCAGGACTACACAGGCAAGGCCAAGGAGATCGCCCTGGCCTACGCTTCCGGCATCGGCGCCGGCCGTGCGGGCATCCTGGAGACCACCTTCAAGGAGGAGACCGAGAC
>CALXHO010000073.1 GCA_944388125.1 uncultured Gemmiger sp.
AGATGGGCGCCGGTGGTGGCATCCCAGAAACGGCAGGTGTCGGGGCTGATCTCGTCGGCCAGGATGATGGTGCCGTCAGACAGGCGGCCGAACTCCAGCTTGAAGTCGATGAGGCGGATGTTGACGTCCAGCAGGATCTTCTTCAGCACTTCGTTGACCTTGAAAGCGTACTTGGTGATGGTGTCAATCTCTTCCTGGGTGGCCAGGTCGAGGGCCAGAGCGTAGTAGTGGTTGATGAACGGATCATGCAGATCGTCGTTCTTGTAGCTGAACTCCAGAATGGGGGTCTTGAAGGGAGTACCCTCAGGGACGCCCATGCGCAGGGAGAAGTGACCGGCGGCCACGTTGCGGATGATGACCTCCAGAGGAACGATCTCCACCTTCTTGACCAGGGTGTCGCGGTCGTTGAGCTCCTCCACGTAATGGGTGGGGATGCCTTCCTTCTCCAGCTTCTGCATCAGAGCGTTGGACAGCTTGTTGTTGACGATGCCCTTGTCGCGGATGGTGCCCTTCTTCTCACCGTCGCCGGCAGTGGCGTCGTCCTTGTAGTGGACCATGACGATCTCGGGATCGCTGGTAGCGAAAACCTGCTTGGCCTTGCCTTCGTACATCTGCTCTTTGATGGTAACATTCATGGTGATACGCTCCTTTTTTATCATCGGTTTCTGTTGTATACGTCTATCAATATCATACCATAGCAGGGGCAACCTTGCACACCCTGTATGGGCATAAAACGGCGGATTTTTGCGGGATTTGCGGCCGGTTACAGCGCAGCGGCCTCGGCGCGGATGGCAGCGTCCTTCTTGGCGATGGCATCAGCGGTATCGGCGCGGAACTTTTCCAGCTTGGCGGTCAGCTCCTCATCGGAGAGAGCCAGGATGGACACTGCCAGGTAGGCGGCGTTCTTGGCGCCGTTCAGGGCCACGGTGGCCACGGGAAAGCCGGAAGGCATCTGGACGGTGGCCAGCAGAGCGTCCATGCCGTCCATGGCGCCGCCCTTCATGGGGATACCGATGACCGGCAGGGTGGTGTTGGCGACGAAGGCGCCGGCCAGATGAGCAGCCATACCGGCAGCGCACAGGATGACGCCGAAGCCGTTGGCGCGGGCGCTCTTGGCGAACTCGGCGGCAGCGGCGGGGGTGCGGTGGGCGGACAGGACCCGGGCCTCATAGGGGACGCCGAAGTCCTTCAGGACACCGCAGGCACCTTTGACGACCGGCCAGTCGCTGTCGGAGCCCATGACAATGGCAACTTTTTTCTGTTCGTTCATATTTCTGCCCTCCTGAAAAAGTAAACAGCGCAGTGCGGTTATGGTGCACTGCGCTTGCGGGTTACGGACATATGGATACACGGCGAGAAGGAGAAAACTCTTTGCCTGCTCTGTCGGAGCAAACCTGCGTCCGGATACGAGACACAGCCAATCCCCCTTGCACAAAATTTGCCGCCCGGAATCTTGCGAAACCCGGGCAAAAACAGATCCTGCGGAACCCGCCCTGTACGTTCAGTGTAAATCCCCGGCGGTCAAATTGCAAGCAACGCCGGAGCATTTCGGCTAAGTTGCCAGTGCGGCAATGCCAAAAAACGACATTTTAGCAATTTTACCAGAAAGAAACGGGCAAAAGTACGACTTTTTGCAGCCTCTGCCGGGAATACAAGGAAGCTTTCCCTTCAGGAAATAAATTTTTTACATTGCCCGGACAAACAATGACGGGAATCCGTCGCACAAAGGATCCGGTCTATGGTATAATGTGGGTAAAACAGCCGGGGGAAGAACATAGCATTCTCCCGCAGGGAAAGGCAGGGCTGCAGATGGCGGCAGAAAGAAACGTCCTGATCCTGGGCAAAGGCGGCTTCGGCACCGAGCTGGCCGAACTCCTGACCGGGGCGGGGGTGTATGACAGCGTCTATTTCCTCGACGACGGTGCCGCCGACTGTGCCGGGCGGCTGGACGATCTGGACAAACCGGAACTCCGCGCACTCTGCCCGGATGCCTTTGCGGCGGTGGGCAATAACACCCTGCGCCTGGAGCTCATCGACCGGCTGCAGGCGGCGGGCTACCGCCTGCCGGTATTTGTTCATCCCCGGGCCTTTGTCTGCCCGTCGGCCCAGCTGGAGGAGGGAACCGTGGTGCTGCCGCTGTGCTGGGTGGGAGCCCGCACCGTGGCGGGGCGGGGCTGTATCCTCAACGCAGGGGCCAGCATTGACCACGATGTGACGCTGGGGGATGCGGTCCACGCTGCACCTGGCTCCATCATCAAGGCGGGGGCCCGCCTGGAATCCTGTGCCAAGGTGGACAGCGGACAGGTGATCCGCTCTCCCTGGGAAATGCGGGCGGGCGGCGGGCGCTGACCCGGCAAATGCAGAAAGGAGACACGATATGGCAAATTCACCAGGTACGCCTGCGGTACCGGCCCGGCGGGTCTACGTGGATGCACTGAAAGGCCTGGGCATCATTCTGGTGGTGTGGGGCCATTTTGAAGAGTATTACCGCGGCAACTCGCCGCTGTTCAACGGTACATTTGAGTGCATCTACCTGTTCCATATGGCGTTGTTCTGCCTGTGCAGCGGGCTGGTGGCCAGGTTCAACATCAAAAAACTGATCTTGCAGCAGGTCTGGCTGTATCTGCTCTGTCAGGCGGCATTTGTGGCATTCCGGCAAATTGTTCTGACCGAGGATTTTTCCGAGTCGGGTGGTATGCTGACAGCGCTGGTTGTTCCCTGGCGGCATATGTGGTACCTCTATGCCCTGATCTTCTGGGAGCTGACTCTGCCGCTGTTGGCTCTGCTGCGGGACCGGTTCCGCCTGCCCGGCAAATTGCTGGGCGTGGGGATCGCCATAGCCATAGGACTGGCAGCAGGCGCGGTGGAATGGCCCTTTGCCTTCAACCGGGTATTCTGCTATTTCCCGTTTTATGCGGCGGGGGTGCTGTTCCGGGAGGAGATCGACCTCTGGTTCCGTGCCTCCCGGCGTCTGGTTTCGCTGCGGGTGCTGCCGGGGGTGGCCTTTGCGGCGGTCTACGGCTTCTGGTTTGTCAGTGTCCTCCGCGCGCCGGAACCGGTGTATGAGGGGGCCCGCATCTTCAACGACGTGGCCTACAACGCCGGCTATACGGCCGCCGACCGCGCCATGTTCTACCTGATCGGTCTGGCAACGTCGCTGGCACTGATCGCCGTGCTGGGCAATGTGAAGTCCCTTGCCTCCCTGGGCAAGCGGACATTGCCCATCTACATCCTGCACATGCCGGTCTATGCCTTCCTGGTGGAGCTGGGAACCTATGAGATCGCTGGAGAAAAGAATATTCCTGCGGTGGCCGGATGGGTCTTTCTGACGGCGGGCGGCTGTATCTGCCTGTTCGGGACAAAGCCTTTTGCGGTGGTTCTGAATTTTGCCGCAAACATCTGGTACAAGATTCTGCCGGGACTTGCCGCACGCAGCGGAGACAGGACGGCATCCGCCTGAAACAAGAACAACCCGGGAGCCCTGCGGCACCCGGACAATATATAAAACCAAAAAAGAGGCACGGGCCGTGCGGCCTGTGCCTCTTTGTGTAAGTAGATACGGCAGGAAAGTGCACCTTACTCGATGCCTTTTTCTGCAGCGTACTCCTCGATCAGTTCCCGCTCCAGGAAAGGCGTCTTGACGCCCTCCCGGTCACGGTAGGCCTCGTGCCCTTTGCCGATGACCGCGATCATGTCGCCGTCCTGGGCGTGGTCGATGGCGTAGTGCAAAGCATCCAGCCGGTCGGGGATCTCCACGTATTTGGCGTCGGGATTGCCCTTGTTCATGCCGACCTTGATGTCAGCAATGATGTCCTCCACCTTTTCAAAGCGGTTGTTGTCCTCGGTCAGAATGCAGAAGTCGGCCAGCTTGGCGCAGACCTCGCCCATGCCGTAGCGGCGCAGCTTGCTGCGGTTGCCGCCGCAGCCAAAGACCACCACCAGACGGGTGGGCTTGTAGGCGCGCAGCGTCTCCATCAGGCTCTCGGTGGCGGCCTCGTTGTGGGCGTAGTCCAGCAGGATGGTGAACCGGTGGCTCACCGGGACCAGCTCCACACGGCCCTTGACTACGGCGGTGGACAGCCCCTGATGGATGGCCTCGTCGGGCAGGCCCAGCTCCTTGGCCACTGCAATGGTGGCCAGAGCGTTATAGATGCTGAACAGGCCCGGCATGTTGACCTGTACGTCCATCTCCTCCCGGCCGGAAACGTGGAACGCCACGCCCAGCATGGTCTTGGTCCGCAGCAGCTTGTACTCGTGCCCGGCGCGGAAATCGGCGTCGGGGTTGTCGATGCCGTAGGTGGTCACCCGGCAGGTGTGACCTTCCAACAGGGGCACCGTGTTCTCATCGTCGGCATTGACAACGCCGACCTCGCACCGGCGGAAGAGCTGGCCTTTCCAGGAACGGTACTCCTCAAAGCTCTGGTGCTCACCGGGGCCGATGTGGTCGGGATACAGGTTGGTAAAGACGCCGACCTTGTACCGAACCCCCGCCACGCGGTCCATCATGAGACCCTGGCTGGAAACCTCCATGACGCAGCTGTCGCACCCGGCGTCGGCCAGCTGACGAAGAATGCGCTGCAGGTCGTAGCTCTCGGGGGTAGTGTTGTTCAGGTCGTAGTGGTGGTTGGGGTAGTAGACGCCGTTGGTGCCGATCATACCCACCCGATGGCCGGCGGCTTCCAGCACTGCCTTGATCATGTGGGTGGTGGTGGTCTTGCCCTTGGTGCCGGTCACGCCGATCATGGTCATCTCCCCGGCGGGGTGGCCGAAGTAGGCGGCGGCCAGCATGGCCATGGCGTAGCGGGTGTTGCCGGTCTTGAGGATGGTCACCTGGGGCATGGCCGCTACGACGTCGGCGGGCAGATCGTGCTGGATGACCAGCGTTCCTGCGCCCTTGGCGACTACGTCCGCCGCAAACTCGTGGCTGTCCCGCTGGGTGCCCACAATGCAGACAAACAGGCCGCCCGGGGTCATCTTGCGGGAGTCATAGTAGATGTCGGAGACCTCGGTGTTCAGGCTGCCCTGCACCAGTGTGTAGGAGATGTCCTTGACAAGATGTTTCAAAAGCATGGTCCTTACCTCACCGTTTTACAAAATATTCGTCATACCAGACAAGGAAAATAAAGACGCACCAGATCTGCCGCCAGTTGTCCCGCTTGCCCGAGAGATGCTGATCCAGCATCCGGTTCAGTTCCTTCACATTGAAAAACTCCGCCGCAGCAGGGGCATTGAAGGCCTCCCGCACGATGCCGGCGTATTTTTCATCCCGCAGCCAGGCACGCACCGGCACCGGGAAGCCCAGCTTCTTCTTGTCGGCGGTGCGGGCGGGAATGGTCTTTTCCGCGGCGCCGCGCATGGCGATCTTGGTCTGGGCGGCGTTGACCTTGCACTCGGTGGGAATACGCCGGGCCAGCTCGAACACCTTTTTGTCCAGGAAAGGCACCCGCAGTTCCAGACTGTTGGCCATGCTCATCTTGTCGGCCTTGAGCAGAATGTCGCCCACCATCCAGAGGTTCAGGTCGCAGAACTCCATCCGGGTCACGGCGTCCTGCCCTTTGGTCTTGTCAAACAGCTTGCGGGACAGGTCGGTGGGCCTGACGGTGCCGTGGTATTCCTTGAGCAGATGCTTTTTGCGGCGCTCGTCCATCAGGTTGGTGTTGCCGATATAGCGCTCCTCCAGCGGGCGGGAACGGCGCACCAGGAAGTTGATGCCGTGCACGGGGGGCAGGCATTCCGCCACCGAGCCCACGGCCCGGCGCAGCCACAGGGGCAGGCGGTCGTACCAGCTGACAGTAAAGGGCTCTTTATAAATGTTGTATCCGCCGAAGAATTCGTCGGCGCCCTCGCCGGACAGACAGACCTTGACCTGCTTGGAAGCCTCCCGGTTGACGAAGTAGAGCGCCACCGAGGCCGCGTCGGCCAGAGGTTCATCCATGTGGTACTGGATGTTGCCCAGATTGGCCCAGTATTCCTCCGGGGTGATGCGGTAGGCAAAGTTCTTGACGCCGATGTGCTGGGAAAACTCCCGGGCAAAATCGGTCTCGTCGTACTGCTTGTCGGCAAAGCCCACCGTGAAAGTCTTATCCACGTTGGCAAGGGCTGCCATATAGCTGGAGTCCACACCGGAGGAAAGGAAGCTGCCCACCTCCACGTCGGCGATCTTGTGGGCGGAGACGCTCTCCTTCATGGCGGCGCTGATCTCCTCCTCCCACTGTTCCAGCGTGAGGGAATGGTCAGGAGTAAAGGAAGGCTCCCAGTACCGCTGAACGGTCACGCTGCCGTCCTTCCATTCCAGCCAGTGGGCGGGCAGCAATTTCTTGACGCCCTTGAAAAAGGTGTTCTCTCCCGGGGAATACTGATAGGAGAGGTAGAGCTCCAGCTGATCCCGGTTGAGTTCTTTCTGGAACTCAGGGTGGCCCAGGAAACTCTTGATCTCGGAGCCGAACATCAGAGTGCCGGTCTCAGGGTTCTGGTAGTAGTACATCGGCTTGATGCCGAAATGGTCCCGGGCCACCAGCAGCGTCTTTGCCCGGGAATCCCACAAAGCAAAGGTGAACATGCCCCGCAGCCGGTCCAGCATTTCCTTGCCCCACTCCTCATAGCCGTGGAGCAGCACCTCGGTGTCGCTGCGGGTGGCAAAGGTATGCCCAGCGGCCAGAAGCTGCTCCCGCAGTTCCTGGAAGTTGTACACCTCGCCGTTGAAGACCACGACCAGGGAGCCGTCCTCATTGAACATGGGCTGCTTGCCGCCCTCCAGGTCGATGATGGACAGGCGGCGGTGGCCCAGGGCGACCTGCCCATCCACAAAGCGGCCTTCGCCGTCGGGACCGCGGTGAACGATGCGGTCCATCATGGCCTGTAAAATTTCATCCATATCGGCGCGCGCGCCGACAAATCCTACGATTCCACACATATTGCGATTCCTCTATCCTTATGCGTTCAATATCGCTATTATACACGCTTGCCCCGCGCTTGAAAAGCATTCCTATTGTAAATTCTGCCCTTTTGGGGCGGGGAAAATGTGATATTTTATCCTCCCGCCATTTCAAAGGCAGCGGCGCAGCGTGGTATTGTCCCGGCGTAAAGCCCGCCCGGCCAGAATTGACACACGGGGCGATTGGAAGTAAAATATCCCATATACTATAAGTATGTACAGGGATGCCGGGGTTTGGCCGGGCCGGACTGCAAAAAATGCCGCAGCCCGCTGCGGGGCTTGGCCCGGGCTTTTTGGCGCCGGGGCAAGGCGGCTGTCCCCGTTTGATACAAAAAGAGGTTATTTGGTTATGATGGATTTTCTTCCGGTGCTTTTGGGCAGTGACGCCAACGTCTACGGCATGGCGCGCAGCTTTTATCAGCAGTACGGTGTGACCAGTGTGGCGGTCTGCAAGGGGGCGCTGGTCGCCACGGCAAACAGCCGCCTGGTCAAGATCGCCGTGCTGGAACCCCGTCTGGAGGAGGACGACGTCTTTGTCTCGACGCTCATCTCCTTTGCCCGGCGCAACACCGGCCGCCAGCTGGTGCTGGTCTCCTGCGCGGACGGCTACACCATTCTTATGGCCCGCCACCGTGAGGAACTGGCGGCATACTATCATTTTGCCTGCCCGGATCTGCAAACCGTGCTGGATCTTGACATAAAAGACAATTTTTACCGCGCCTGCGAGCGTCACGGACTTTCTTATCCCAAAACCGCCACCTGCAGCGCGCAAACCTATCAAACCGTGGAACTTCCCTTTGATTTTCCCTGCATCATCAAAGCCAGCAACTCGGCGGAATACTGGAACTGTTCCTTCCCCCACAAGAAAAAGGTGTTTCTTGCCCAGAACCGGGAGGAATACGACGCCATCACGGCGGCTATTTACGGCAGCAGCTACCAGGACGACCTGATCTTGCAGGAATACATCCCCGGCGATGACAACTGCATGCGGGTGCTCAACGCCTACTGCGGCCTGGACCGCAAGGTGCACCTGATGGCCCTGGGCCGTCCTCTTCTGGAGGAGCAGACCCCCGAGGGCATCGGCAACTATGCGGCCATCCTGTCGGTGCATGACGGGGAACTGCTGGCCCGGATGCGCGCCTTCCTGGAGGACGTGGGCTGGGTGGGCTTTGCCAACTTCGACATGAAGTACGACGCCCGCACCGGGGAGTATAAGCTGTTCGAGATGAACCCCCGCCAGGGGCGTTCCAGCTACTTTGTCACGGCTAGCGGCTACAATCTGGCCAAGTGGCTGGTGGAGGATGTTCTTCTGCACAAGGACCTGGGCTACACCGAGGCCGACACCGAGAGCCTGTGGATGATCGCGCCCTACGGTGTCATCCGCAAGTATCTCAAGGACCCGGAACTCCTGGCCGAGGCCGCCCGCCTGAAAAAGGAGGGCAAGTGTGCCCACCAGCTGTTCTGCAAGGAGGACTTCAACCTCAAACGGTATCTGTGGTACCTGCGCAGCCAGGCCAACTACTACCGCAAGACGGCGCGCTACTACGGCAACAAGAGCCTGCGCGACTGAGTTATTTGTATCGACCAAATAGGGGAGGAAACTGCTATGTGCGGTATTACGGGGTTTGCCCGGGCCCGTCACGACGCCGACGAAGCGCGGCGCATCATCAAGGCCATGGCCGATCTGATCACCTACCGCGGCCCGGACGGCGAGGGCTACTATGTGGATGAGCAGGTGGCCCTGGGCCACCGCCGCCTGTCCATCATCGACCTGGAGGGCGGCAAACAGCCCATGTTCAACGAGGACGGCACCTTGGTCGTCATCTTCAACGGCGAGATCTACAACTTCCAGGAACTGCGTCAGGAACTGCTGGCCGCAGGCCATACTTTTGCCACCCGCAGCGATACGGAAGTCCTGCTCCACGGCTACGAGCAGTGGGGCGACGGCCTGCCCGCCCGCCTGCGGGGCATGTTCACTTTTGTGCTGTGGGACAAAAAGAACCACACCATGTTCGGCGCCCGGGACATCTTCGGCATCAAGCCTTTTTACTATTATAATGAGGATGGTCTGCTGCTCTTCGGTTCCGAGATCAAGAGCTTCCTGGCCCATCCCGATTTCAAAAAGGAACTCAATGAGGAACGCCTGCCCGAATATCTGAGCATCGAGTATATCCCCAACGAGGAAACGATGTTCAAAAACGTCTACAAGCTGCCGGGCGCGCACATGTTCACCTGGAAAGATGGCCGCATGGACATCCGCCGCTACTACGACATCCGCTACCACATTGACGAGACCCCGTCCTTGGAGGAGTGGGAACAGCGCATCACCGACACCTTTGCCGAGAGCGTCGCCGCCCACCAGATCGCTGATGTGGAGGTGGGGTGCTTCCTGTCCTCCGGCGTGGATTCCAGCTTTGTGGTCAATGAGGTGGCCAAGGGCACGCCTCACGTCAAGAGCTTCTCGGTAGGGTACGAGGAGGAAAAATACTCCGAGCTGCCCTACGCCCAGGAGTTCTCCAAGGAGATCGGGGTGCCCAATCTCTCCAATAAGGTCAGCGCCGACGAATTTTTTGAGGCAAACCGGGTGATCCAGTGGTATCTGGATGAACCCATGCCCAACCCGGCGGAGGTCCCTCTCTACTTCCTGGCACAGAACGCCCGCAAGTACGTCAAGGTGGTGCTTTCCGGCGAGGGCGCCGACGAACTGTTCGGCGGCTACCCCATGTACTGCCAGGCCGTCCACTTCATGGACTATGAGAAAAAGGTCCCCAAGGCCATCCGCAAGGCGGCGGGGGCGGTGGCCTCCCGTATGCCCGAGTTCAAAGGCAAGCACTTCCTGGTGCGCGGGGCACAGCAGCCCTGGCAGCGGTATATGCGCGCCAACTATGTCTTTGCATCCCCGGCGGACCGGGACCAGTACCTGAAAAAGGACTACCGCAGCAAGCGCCCGGAGGAATATTTCAAACCTTATTTTGATAAGGTGGCCGGGCTGGATGAACCCACCCAGCTGCAGTGGGTGGATATGCACACCTGGATGCTCTACGACATCCTGCTCAAGGCCGACCGCATGAG
>CALXHO010000074.1 GCA_944388125.1 uncultured Gemmiger sp.
GCCAACTGCACCCGCATCAAGATCATCAATGAAGAAAAGCGGGCGCTGACCTTCGACGATCCACGGCTGGAGCAAAGTATCCTGCAGGAGAATGCCCGGTTGCTGATTCTCGACCCACTCTCGGCCTACATCGGCCCCACGGTGAGCATGAATCAGGCCAACGAGGTGCGGGGCGCTTTCCGCAGTCTGTATGCTATGGCCCAGCGCACCAAATGCGCCGTGCTGATCGTGGCGCATATGAATAAAATGAGTGGCATCAACGCCCTGTACCGCACCAGCGGATCCATCGACATTGCCGGTGCGGTACGGTCCATTCTGACCGTGACCAGGTATCAGCGTTCGCCCACACGGCGGGTGCTGGTGCCAGTAAAAAGCAATCTGGCCGCTGCCGGTCCGGCGCTGCTGTTTGAGCTGAGCGACCATGTGGAATGGCTGCGGCAGATGGATGAGGACGCCGAATCCCTTTTGAACGGTTGCGACAGTCTGCCGGAAGCCCCCACCAAGCAACAACAGGTAGAGGACGAGCTGCCCCGGCTGCTGGAAAAAGGCCCTGTATCCAATCAGGAGATCATCCAACATTTCAAGAACAAAGGCATTCAGGACCGAACGGTGAATCTGGTCAAAGGCAGGCTGAACATCCGCAGTGTCCGCAAGGGCGACAAGTGGTACTGGCAGCTGAACGCATGAACCAAGGCAACCATGCAAAAGGACGCGCCGCTGCTGGCCCTTGCGTTGTTGCATACTTACCTATAATCCAAAATAAGAACTCCAATAACAAATGATACCGATACGAGGTAGAAAGGGAAAGTGACCATGGGATATGCACGAAAAGATGTTGAGAAAGCCAAGAAGGCTTCCAAAAAATTTGTCCGCTACAAGGAAGGGGCAGAGAAGTATAGCATGGGGTTGACAAAGTTTCAGGCTCTGGCAAAAGAAGCCAAGGCGGTTTATAAAATTGATAAGCTCGCTTTGGTGAATTGCGAGATTTTTGAGGATTATCTGGAAACCTTTCACATTGCCTGATTTTACAGGCAGGCTGAAAAGAAAATGCTCGATACACTCTTGACTTTTTGTCATACAAAAAGTATCCTATAGACAGGGAGGCGTGAGAACAGGTATGGCGGATATGGGAAGACCAAAAAGCGAACACCCGAAAAAGAAAATATTGAGTGTTCGCGTCGATGATTCCTTGTATCAACGGATCTGTGCTTACGCTGAACGCCATGGAATGAATGTGACGGAAGTTGTCTTGCAAGCGTTGGAAAAATATATATCCAAACGTGAGTAGTATCGAGCCCTTCTCCTTTTGAGGAGGAATTGATATGGCAAAGACAAGAAAAGATCTGCGGGGCAGGGCCCTGCGAAAAGGAGAGATGCAGAGAAGTTCCGACAAGCGGTATTCCTACTGCTATACAGATCCGCTTGGACGGCGCAAGTACATCTATGCAAACGACCTTGTGACACTCAGGGAAAAGGAAGCAGAGTTAACCAAGAACCAGTTGGACGGTCTGGATATTTATATTGCCGGAAAAGCAACGGTGAACTTCGTGTTTGACCGGTATATGAAGCTGAAAGCCAATCTCAGGCAGACAACCCGAAGCAACTATCTGTATATGTATGACCGCTTTGTCCGAAACACCTTCGGCAACAAGAAGATCGCGGATATACGTTTCTCGGATGTGCTTCAGTTTTATAACTGCCTGCTGCAACAGCAAGAGATGCAGATCAATACGCTGGAAAGCATCCACACGCTTTTGCGTCCGACGTTTCAGCTGGCGGTTCGTGATGGCATCATCCGGAACAATCCCACAGATGGGGTACTGGCAGAGGTTAAGAAAAATTCTGACCAACATAGCGGAATACGCCACGCTTTGACGGTGGCTCAGCAGCGGGCCTTTATGGAGCATGTCGCCAACCATCCGGTGTACTGCCACTGGTGGCCGTTGTTCACTATATTGCTGGGTACAGGATGCCGGATCGGGGAAGCGCTGGGCCTTCGTTGGGAAGATATTGACTGTGAAAACCGTGTGATCCATATCAATCATAGCCTGGTTTACTATCCGGTAGGGGAGAGCCGTACCTCTGTCCAGCATATCTCAAAGCCGAAAACAAAAGCCGGTGAGCGCACCATTCCAATGCTTGACTCGGTGCAGGATGCCTTTGAAATGATGCGGGAAGAACAGCTGGAGAACGGCTGGAACGATGTGGAGATTGACGGAATGCACGGGTTCATCTTTTGCAACCGCTTCGGGAATGTTCCCAATCCCCAGTCTGTCAACCGGGCTATTAAAAGGATTGTTTCCGATTATAATGCCACAGAGGAAATCAGCGCGAAGAGGGAACACCGGGAAGCCGTTCTTCTGCCGGATTTCTCTGCGCACCATCTTCGGCACACCTTTTGCACAAGGCTATGCGAACAGGAGACCAACTTGAAGGTCATTCAGTCGGTCATGGGACATAAGGACATCAAAACCACGATGGATATTTATGCCGAGGCGACCGAGGAGAAAAAACAGGAATCGTTTGAACGATTGGCTGCTACATGGAATGTATTTTGAGAAGGGCTTGGAGAGACAGATTGTCTGACAGCAAAATTCTTGAAATGACAGCAAATTGACAGCAAATATACGAGAATCACGAAGCATTACAGGGCATCATGAATGACGGGGTCTGTTGAAAAAACAGCACCGTGAAGCGCTACGAAGCGTGGCACGGTGAAACCAAGAAAAATCCCCACGATGAAGCCGCTGGACTGAGCAAAGACGGAGTTTCCATCTGAATTATAAAAGGAGCACCTTCCGGATTGTTTCCGGAAGGTGCTCCTTTTGTCTGTGTGAGATGTCCGACGCTATGCCGGGCGGGCAGGAGAGGGAAGAGGAGCAGATGGGGCGTCAGTCCATCTCCCGCAGCTGCCGCTGCAGCAGGGAGCCCACCGCCCCGGCCAGCTGGTCGATTTTCTGGATGCGCACGAATTCCCGGCCGTAGATGGTCTTGAGACAGGGTACATTTCGCGTCAGGCCGAAAAAGACGGCGCCCACCCGGAATCCCTCCTTGCGCAGGGCCTTGACCTCGGCGGCGGTGTCGGCCACGGCGGCCTCGTCGCCGTAGTCCCGGCTGATGGGAATGCCGCCGGAGGGCGGGATCTTCTGGCTGTCGTTGGGGCTGGCATCGGTGAGGATGAGCAGCAACCTGTGCTGACAGCCGGAATCCGCCAGACGGGCGGCGGTGCGCAGGGCCAGACCGTCCCGGTTCCACCCGGCGGCAAAGTAGCCGAAGATGGAGCGGCAGCCCGGGTCCTTGTATCCTTTGAGAAGCTGCAATACCGTGTAGCCCCGCAGGCTGCGGAAGGCGGAGATCTGTACCTTCACGCCGCAGCGGCGGAGGCTTTCCCCGATGACAAAGCCCTGGGCGGCGATGAGCTCCTGGCTGTCCAGCCGGGAGGCGGAGGCATCCAGCAAAAGGTCCACCGACAGATCGGGCTGGATGTCGTCGGTCTGCCGCAGAAAGACGGCCGGATCGTGCAGGCAGGGGGCCCGCCAGACCCGGCGGCTGTCCAGCCGTCCCGTCCGCGCCCGCACCGGCTGAGGCTGGCAGTAGGAATGCAGGGCATCCTGTATCTGCTCACTCAGGCGACGGATGCCGCTGGCGTACAGCTGGCTGTGTCTGGCGTAAAAATCCAGATTCCGCTGCCGCTGCCGGGCGGCATCCCGGGCCAGCTGCCGGGCTTCCTGGTCGGGCGGCCGGTCGGGGGAAGGCTCCCCCCGGGTGATCCACAGATGGCAGTTGCGGTGGCTGCCGGTGCAAAGGCTCTGCTCCAGTGCGGCCAGGTCGTGATCGTTGTAGATCGAACGGCCGAAGCAGGTCTCCATATAGGCACGGTCGGCTTCCGCCCGCCGCACCGAAAGATGGTCGGCCAGCAGGGCCTTGCCCCCAGGGGCAGCGCCTGCCCCGCCGAGCTGGGAACTGCGCCGCAGCACCAGCTGGTCGGTGTGGCGGACCTCGGTGGGCAACAGTTTGGTGAGCAATGCAGCCCACAGCCCCGTCACATGAAAAGCGCGAGACGTGCGGCTGTTTTCCTCCCCGGAAAACAGAAAGAACTCCCGCAGCATCTCCTGGAGCTGCCGGATGACTCCCTCCGTGTCCAGCGTGCCGGGCAGGGCCAGCGCCCGGGCCAGCTCCCGGCCCCGGGGCGTCAGCAGCGGGCCGCGGCGGTGGGCCAGCGGTGCCCAGCGCGCCTGCTGCTGCTCGTAGACCCGGTTGTTTTTCGCCATCCATTGCTGGCGGGACATCTTCTGCTGCCGGGCAAAAAAGGCCTCGGCATACTGCTGCCGCAGGGCGGCAAGGACCGGACGGACCGGCAGTTCCTTTTCATAGACGCAGTTTTCCAGCCCCAGCCAGACCAGTTCATCAAACATTTCCCGCCGGGGGCTGCCTGCATAACCGGCAAAAAAGGCTTCCAGCCGGGCCATGTCCAGCCATTTGGCCGCAAGGCCCACCACACAGTTGAAATAAAAGTCGGGCTGACCGTCGGGGTCAAAGGCCATGAACGGCGGGTCCAGGTCATACTGCCCGGCAGCGGCCCAGATCAGATTCAGCGCCCGGCGCTGCTCCGGGCTGTATTGACGCCGCAGCATGGTCTCAGCCCGGAAAGACCTTTACGCGGTCGAGGTTCTTGGGGATGCGGGCGGCGATCACATCCCGGATGAGGGTCTGCTCGTAGGGGTCAAAGGTCTTGTTGGTGATGCACAGATCCAGGGCGTGGGCAGCATCCAGTCCCTTTTCCATCAGGCGCAGGGCATCCAGCAGGCCGCGCAGGTCCACAGCCCGGGCCGAGATCTCGGCGCTGTCCGCCTTTTTGTGCAGATCATAAAAGAGCTGTACAAACTGCCCCGCGTACCGGGGACTGATGCGGGGAAAATGATGGCGCAGCAGTTTGTTCATGTCCTCCTCCGAGATGAGGGGCAGGTCCAGCACCGCAAACCGGGAGACCAGCGCCTCGTTCAGCTCCCGGGTGCCGGCATAGCCGTAGTTCATGGTGCCGATGAAGCGGGCCGCCGGGTCCACCCGGATGAGGTCGTAGCCGGGCACATCGATGCTGCGGCGGTAGTCCAGCGTGGCGTGGAGGACGGCCAGGGCCTCGTTTTTGGCCATGTTGATCTCGTCCAGCACCCCGAAGCCGCCATAGCGGGCGCACTGGTAGATGGGACCGGGGCCGAACACCACCTTTTCCCCGTTGAAGGTGTCCGAACCGATCAGGTAGGAGGCGTCCATATTGATGTGGAAGGAAACATCCCAGCAGGGACGCCCGAAGGCCCGGGCCAGGTTTTCGGCCAGCACGTTCTTGCCGGTGGCCTTGGGGCCGGCCAGCAGCAGGTTTTCCCCGCACAGCAGGACGGTGGCGGCCTGGTTCCAGACCTCCCTGCCGTAGTACCGGTACTTGGGGTCAGGGACCCGTTCGGCCATGCCCTCGGGCAGCGGATGCTCGGCACGGAAAGCGGCGATGCCTTCGATGACGGCGGGGTCCACGCCCTCTTCTTTCAAAAAATCAAGCATAGATACATCCCCTTTTGTCTTAAATATAGAGAGCCCGGCGGGCGTTGTCAACTTCTGTCCCGGGCAGATTTCGCAAAAAAGCCGGACCTTCTCCCGATACAGAATGCGGGAGAAAGTCCGGCAGCTTTTTTTGTATGGTTTTCCCGGCGGAAAGGGGCCGGGCGAGGTCCTGTCATTTCGCGGGGCGGGGGGCGGTGGACTTGCGCAGGATGGGTTTGGTCTCCACATAGACGCGCTGGAGGGGACGGCCGGGGTTGTCGATGCGGGCCAGCAGGAGTTCCGCCGCCAGACGTGCGATCTCGGCGTTGGGGATCTGGGCGGTGGTCAGGGCGGGATCCACGACGCCGGTCTGGGGCATGCCGTCGAAGCCGGACACCATCACCCGGTCGGGGATGGAGATGCCCTGCTGCTTCAGGGCAGTCATGATGTTCAGGGCCAGAAAATCATTGGCGCAGACAAAGGCGTCGGGCAGCCGGGGCATGGCGCGGATCTTGCCGCCGAGCCAGTCCGGGTCACCGTAGAAGGAACTGTCGCTGTCCAGAATGCAGCAGTCCCGGTCCACAGGGAGGCCGGCCTGTTCCATGGCGGCGCAGTAGCCCCGCCAGCGCTCCTGAAAGCTGCAGCAGTGGCGGATGTCCCCCACAAACCCGATCTGCCGGGCTCCGGCCCGGATGATGTGGCTGACGATGTGGAACATGCTGGAGGTGTTCTCCATGGAGATGACGTCGCTTTGCAGCGGCATGAGGTCGGAGTCACAGTGGCCGTCCACTACCAGCAGGGGCAGTCCCAGCCCGCACAGCATGTCCAGATAGGCCTGGTCAAACAGCTCAATGGTCATCAGCCCGGCAACCCGGTCGGGGGCAATATGGCCGGGCAGGGTGCGGCTCTGCAGTTCGGCGGCGGAGATCTCGCACATCATCAGGGTGTAGCCCACCCGGCTGAGCTGGTCCGCAAAGGCGGGAATGAAGAAGATGCCGAAATGATAATCCACCGGCATGTGGCTGGTCAGCAGGACGATGGTGCGGGTGGAATGGACCGCCGCCGGCTGGATCTGAGGGGAAGCCTCGGCGGCGGGCAGCTGCATGTAGCCCAGCTCCCGGGCTTTGTCCAGAACCATCTGCCGGGTGGCCTGGGGCACCGAGCCCCGCTGGTTGAAGATTTTTGAGACGGTATTCCGGGACAGGCCGCAGGCATCCGCGATATCCTGCATGGTTACCCGATGAACTGCCATACTGTAAACCTCCGCTGCAATTTTCTTTCTTTAATTTACACTATATCATATCCTGCCAACCGGTGCAATATTTACATTATGTAAAATTAAGTAAATTTCAAAAAGAAGAAGGATTCTGTACAAATTGTGACCTTTGTTTTTGTGAAACCTGCCGTTTTTGTATCAGATGCAAAAATTACATTGACAAATTGTGAATTTAGGCGTACTGTAAGCATGACGAGATTGACAGTTTGAACTCCTGATTGTTTACATTATGTAAACGGCACCGCCCATCCGATCCCCGGCCGGTTCCCGGAGAAAGGAAAAAGCGGTGTTCCAGCCGTAAGGCTGTCGCAAACAGGACCGGATGCCGGGTCCTCTGCACCGGCGGCAAACTCCCGAAAGCCGGCTCGGGAGAGTGAAGCCCGGGGCAAAGGCCCGTCACCGGTCCAACCCCAACCAAAGAGAGGAGAAATCCAATGAAAACAACAAAATCCGGTGTTGCCGTAAAAGCACGGTCAGGCAGGATGCTTGGCGGCAGCAAGTGGAAGCAGCTGCGGGAAAGCATTCCCTGGCTGGTTCTGCTGCTCCCGGCCATAGTGGTTGTATTCCTGTTCAACTACATGCCCATCTACGGCATCCTCATTGCCTTCCAGGATTACATGCCCGGTGACCCCATCATTTCTCCGCTGACCCATTGGATCGGCTTCGACAACTTCGTCCGCTTCTTCAATGATGTGCAGTTCTGGCCCCTGATGTCCAACACCTTCATCCTCTGCATCCTGGGCTTCATCATCGGTTTCCCGCTGCCCATCATTGTGGCGCTGGCCCTCAACGCCCTCAAGGGCAAACGCACTGCCAAGCTGCTGCAGACCATCTTCACTGCGCCCCACTTCATCTCCCTGGTCGTCCTGGTCGGTATGCTGACCCTGTTCTTCGGCCGCTATGGTCTGGTCAACAACATCGCCGCCGCCCTGGGCGGGGAGCGCATCTCCTACTTCCTGGAAAGCGGCGCTTTCCGCCCCATGTACATCCTGTCCAGCAACTGGCAGGACTTCGGCTGGAGCGCCATCATCTACATCGCGGCCCTCTCCAACGTGGACCCCGGCCTGCATGAGGCCGCCATCCTGGACGGCGCCTCCCGCTTCCAGCGGGTGCTGCACGTGGACCTGCCCGCCATCATGCCCATGGTCAGCGTCATGCTGATCATGTCCATCGGCGGCCTGATGGGCGTCGGCTACGAGAAGGCCCTGCTGATGCAGACCGACGCCAACCTGGGCGTCAGCGAACTGATCTCCACCTACGTGTACAAACAGGGCCTGACCGGCGTGCCCAACCAGGGTTACGCCACCGCCATCGGCCTGTTCAACTCGGTGATCAACGTCGCGCTGCTGTTCATTGCCAACACCACGTCCAAGAAATTCTCCGAAAACACCCTGTTCTGATAAGGAGGCTGCGACGATGCCAGCAAAAAGCAAAACCAAACGGCCGCGGTTCTCACGATCCGACATGGGGGACAAAATCTTCTATTTCTTCAACTACCTGTTCCTCGGATTCCTGGCCCTGGTCATTCTGTATCCGCTGTACTTCATCATCATTGCGTCCATCTCCGACCCGGACGCCGTCCTGGGCGGCGATGTCATCCTCTTCCCGGTGGGCATCACCCTCTCCGGTTTCGAGGCCATCCTCCAGCGCTCCGATGTGTGGTACGGCTACCTCAACACCATTATTTATACCGCCCTCACGGTCATCCTTTCCCTGATCGTCACCGTCCCGGCGGGCTGGGCGCTGAGCCGCAAGCGCCTGTTCGGCAAAAAGCTGTTCATGATCTACTTCATCATCCCCATGTTCTTCGGCGGCGGCCTGATCCCCTTCTACAACGTCATGAGCAGCCTGAAACTCATCAACACCGCCTGGGCGGTCATCCTGCCCTCCATCCTGTCGGTGTGGAACCTGTTCATGACCCGCACCTTCTTCGAGTCCAGCATTCCCGACGGCCTGGTGGAAGCCGCCCGCATCGACGGCGCCAGCGAGTTCCGCATCTTCTTCAGCCTGGTGCTGCCCCTGTCCAAGGCCATTCTGGCCGTCATGGCGCTGTACTACGCCGTGGGCCAGTGGAACAGCTACTTCAACGCCATGATCTTCCTGCAGGACGAAAACCTCTATCCTCTGCAGCTGATCCTGCGTGAGATCCTCATCGCGTCGGAGACCACCACCGGCGGCAGCGGCGAGACCATTCTGGAACAGTACCGTCTGGCCAACCAGATCAAGTACGTCTCGGTCATCGTGTCCAGCGCCCCCGTCATCATGCTCTATCCCTTCGTGCAGAAGTACTTCGCCCAGGGCGCCATGATCGGCTCGCTGAAAGAGTGACGTCCCACGATCCGTCCCGACATTTTTTCCATCCATTTCCCTGTGGAGGTATTTACATGAAACGTTTTGTCGCCCTTGCCACACTGATGGCAATGACCCTTTCCCTCACCGCCTGCGGCGGCGGGAACACCGCCGCCACCACCGAGTCCAAAACCGACATCGACAAGCTGGTGGCGGACTACGGCTTCCAGTGGACCGACCCGGAGGCCCCCATCCTCAACGATGCCGGCGCCGAGGCCCTGTCCTTCAACGTCTATTCCTCCAAGAATGCATCGGCCCTGGACTACAACGACATGAAGATCATGCAGGATCTGAAGGCCGAGACCAACGTCACCGTCAACTGGGAGAACGTCTCCGAGTCGGTGTACAGCGAGCAGAAAAACCTGATCTTCGGCAACGCCGATGATCGTCCCGACGCCATCTACCATGCGGGCATGAGCGCCGGCGAGGTCATCCGCTACGCCCAGCGCAACGTGCTTCTGCCCATCAGCGATTACCTGGAGTACATGCCCAACTTCTCCAAGATCCTGGAGGAGCGCCCCGACATCCGCGCCCAGCTGACCAGCGAGGACGGCAAGATCTA
>CALXHO010000075.1 GCA_944388125.1 uncultured Gemmiger sp.
CCGGCGCCGCCGAACAGGCCGATCTTGCCGCCGCGGGTGTAGGGGGCCAGCAGGTCGATGACCTTGATGCCGGTCTCCAGGATCTCGGCGGTGGGGTTCTGCTTTTCAAACGGGGGCGGGTCGCGGTGGATGGACCACTTTTCGGGGGCATCCACGGGGCCTTTCTCGTCGATGGGGTCGCCCAGGACGTTGAACATGCGGCCCAGAGTGGCCTCGCCCACGGGCGTTTCGATGGCGTGGCTCTGGGCGATGACCTCGTCACCGCGGGCAAGACCTTCGCCCGGCGAAAGCAGGATGCAGCGCACGGCGCCGTGACCTACGTCGCGGGCAACTTCCATCACGCGGCGCTCGCCGTCCTTTTCAACGACCAGCTCCTCGTTGATCTGCGGCAGGCTGCCCTCGTCGAACTGAACGTCGACGACAGGGCCCAGCACCTGCGCGATCACACCTTTGTGTTGCATTGCAGTCTTTCCTTTCTATCTCGAACTCCGGCCGGGGGCCGGATCAAATCACTCAGCGGCGTCGTCCCAGCCGTCATCCCAGTCATCGTCCCAGTCATCCCCGGCAGGCTGAGAGCCGCCGACGATCTCGGTGATCTCCTGGGTGATGGCGCTCTGGCGGGCGCGGTTGTAGTGAAGCGACAGCTCCTTGAGCAGGGCGCGGGCGTTGTCGGTGGCGGTGTCCATGGCGCTCATACGGGCGTTCTGCTCCGAGCAGAAGGACTCCACCATGGTGCCGAACAGCACGCTCTTCAGGTAGCTGGGCACAATGTGGTTGAGCACCTGGCCGGGGGAGGGCATGTAGGTGACCTCCCGGCGTTCCGAACCATCGGCCCGGGGACGGGGATTCCAGGGGAAAGCGTCCCGGTCCAGGGGCAGAAGCTTGATCATCTTGGGCTCCAGCTTCATGGCGGAGACCATCTCGGTGTAGACCACGTAGATCTCATCCAGCTGGCCGTGGCGGAACAGCTCGATGAAGGTGTCGCTGATCTCCCGGGCGCGGTAGATGGTGGGGTCCTGGGCGGTGTACATGAACTCGCCGTCCACCTCGATGCCGCGATGGCGGAAGTAGTTGCGCCCCGCCTGACCGATGACGAACAGGGTGGCGTCGGCATCCTTGATGATGTGCTCCTCCGCCATGCGCAGGACGTTGTGGTTGTAGGCGCCTGCCAGGCCCTTGTCGCCCGTGATGACGATGTAGCCGATCCGGTGCTTTTTGTTGGAGCGGCGGTCAAAATAGGCGTGGTCCACGTCCGCCGCACGGTGAAGGATATCCGAGATGGTCTCGGTGATCTTCATGAAGTAGGGCTGGACGTCGTTGAGCTGGCGGCGGGCCTTGCGCAGCTTGGAGGAAGAGATCAGGTACATGGCGTTGGTGATCTTGAGGGTCTGCTCAACGCTGTCGATGTGGGTGCGGATCTCCTTTATGCTTTCCATGTGGCGCTCACCTGCTCTTTGTAGCTTTCCAGCGTCGTGCGGATCTGCTCGGTGGCGGCGCCGGAAAGAGAACCGGTGTCGTCGATCTCCTGCATGAGCGCGGGCTGTTCACGGTCGAGCAGATCGGCAAAGGCCTTGGCAAAAGCGTTGATCTTTTCCGGCGGCACATCGTCGATGAGGCCGGTGGTGGCAATGTAGAGGATGACTGCCTGATGGCTGACCGACAGCGGCTCGCACAGAGGCTGGCGCAGCAGCGCCATCATCCGCTTGCCGTGGTCCAGAGCCTGACGGGTCTCGGCATCCAGGTCGGAGCTGAACTGGGTAAAGACTTCCAGCTCGCGGTAGCGGGCCAGGTCGATACGCAGGGTACCGGCGGTCTTCTTGATGGCCCGGGTCTGGGCGGAGCCGCCCACACGGGAGACCGACAGGCCCACGTTGACGGCGGGGCGCTGGCCGGCGAAGAAGAGGTTGCTCTCCAGATAGATCTGGCCGTCGGTGATGGAAATGACGTTGGTGGGGATATAGGCGGAAACGTCGCCCGCCTGGGTCTCGACGATGGGCAGGGCCGTCATGGAACCGCCGCCGTACTCCTTGGTCAGGCGGCAGGCGCGCTCCAAAAGACGGGAGTGCAGGTAGAAGACGTCGCCGGGGTAAGCCTCACGGCCGGGGGAGCGGCGCAGCAGCAAAGACAGGGTACGGTATGCCACCGCGTGCTTGGACAGGTCGTCGTAGACGATGAGGACGTCCCGGCCCTTGGACATGAAGTACTCGCCGATGGCGGCGCCGGCGTAGGGAGCCACGTACTGCATGGGCGCCGACTCGCCTGCCGTGGCGGAAACGATGATGCTGTAATCCATGGCGCCGTGCTTTTTCAGCGTCTCACGCAGGCGGGCGATGGTGGAAGCCTTCTGGCCGATGCCCACGTAGATGCAGATCATGTTCTGACCCTTCTGGTTCAGAATGGCGTCGATGGCGATGGAGGTCTTGCCGGTCTGGCGGTCGCCGATGATCAATTCACGCTGGCCGCGGCCGATGGGGACCATGGCGTCGATGGCCAGGATGCCGGTCTGCATGGGCTGGGTGACCGGCTCACGGCTGACGACACCGGGGGCCTCATGCTCGATGGGGCGGGTCTCGGTGCACTCGATGGGGCCCAGACCGTCGATGGGACGGGCCAGGGCATCCACCGTGCGGCCGATCAGGCCGTCGCCCACGGGCACGTCGGCGGGACGGCCGGTGCGGCGGACGACGCTGCCCTCGGCCAGGCCCTCCTGGCTGCCCAGCAGAACAACACCGGTGCGCTTGCGGCGCAGGTCCAGGATGATGCCGGGGGTGCCGTTCTCGAATTCCACCAGCTCGCCGTAGACCGCCCGGCGCAGGCCGGTGACGTTGGCGATGCCGTCGCCGATCTCGATGATGCGGCCGGTCTCGGCGGCCATGGTGTCGCCGGAGTTGCCCTGCAGCGACTGCTTCATCTGGTCGGCCAGTTTGTCCAGGTCGGTGTCGGCGGGGCCGTCCTGAATGCCCTTGGCCAGGCGGTTGAGACGGCCCTTGACGCTGCGGTCGTAGGTGACGCCGTCCACATCCAGCACAAAACCGCCCAGCAGGGAGGGATCGATCTTGATCTGCAGCACGGCATTGGTGGCGCCGCGCAGCTTGCAGACCGCCTTGCGGATGGCTTCCCGGGTGGCCTCGTCCGGCTCACGGGCGCAGGTCACCAGGCAGTTGACGCCGCCCTGGGCTGCCAGGGCCAGGCGGGAGAACTCCGCCATGATCTGGGGCAGGGCGGTGAGGTGATCCTCCTCCGCCAGCAGGGTGAGGAATGCCTTCAGCTCGTCCCGGCCGTCCAGGCAGGCGGCGCCGGCGATGAGCTCCTTCTTTTCAGCGGCGGTGACGGCAGGGCTCTGCAGCGTGTTCCACAGCTTCGAGTCCGCCATCAGGGTGTCGGCGGCTTCGCGCACGGCCTGGGCATCGCCGTTCACGGTCCCGAACAGGGCCGCCGCGTAACGCTCGGTCGCTTCGCTCATTGCTCCTCACCCACCTTTGCCAAAAACTCCTCGGCCAGCGCACGGTCGGAGTCGGTGTCCAGGCGCTTGCCCGCAACCTCGGTTGCGGCCATCACGGCCAGACGTGCCACTTCGCCCCGGGCCTGACGCATCATTTCGCTGCGCTCGGCCGCAATGCGGGCCTCCGCCTCCACGGCGGTCTTCTTGGCGTCGGCCTCGGCCTGGGCCATGCGGTCGGCATAGGCCTGGTCGGCGCGGTTCTTTGCGTCGGCGACCAGCTTGGCGGCTTCCTCATGGGCGCCGGCCAGCTTGGTCTCATACTCCTGCTTGAGGGCGGTGGCCTTGGAGTTGTTCTCCTCGGCCTCGGTGATCTGATTCTTGATCAGCTCTTCCCGCTGCTCAAGAACGGCGTTGATGCGCCCGAACAGGAATTTGCGGAAAAAGAAATACAAAACCAAAAGGTTGACGATGGTAAAAAAGATCGTCCAGGGCTGGAAGTCCAGCATTGGGCACACCTCCCTTAGCCTACAAAGATGATGATCAGCGCGGTGATGAAGCCGAAGATGGCAGTACCTTCGGCCATGGCGCAGCCGAGCAGCAGGGTGCTGTTGATCTTGCCGGAAGCTTCAGGCTGACGGGCGATGGCGTCACTGGCGTGGCCGGTGGCGATGCCGATGCCGATGCCGGCGCCGAAACCGGTGAGAACTGCGAGACCTGCGGCGATGATTCCGATAGACATAATAGTTCCTCCTGAAATGGTATCGTTGTTTGTGGCGCGGCGTCAGCCGCGCAGGGGGACGGGGCGGGGATTACTCTTCTTCCTTGATGCCCTCGCCCGCGAACAGAGCGGTCAAAAAGACAAAGACGATTGTCTGGATCAGGCCGTCGAACAGATCAAAGTAGATGCAGAAGACGGCGGGGACAACGGCGGGCACCAGATACTTGATGATCTCCATGATGATGTAGGCGCCGAGGACGTTGCCGAACAGTCGCATGCACAGAGCAAGCGGACGGATCGCGATCTCCATCAGGTTGATGGGGGTCAGCACGGCCATGGGCTGGGCAAAGCGTTTCATGCCGCCGCGCAGGCCGTTGTAGCGGAACTGCGCACCGTAGATCAGGATCAGGCTCATGAACGCCAGAGCCGCGGTCACACTGACGTCCTTGGTGGGCGGAGTGAGACCAAAAATGCTGATGATGTTTGCCAGGCCGATGTACAGCGCCACCGTGCCCAGATAGGGGGCAAAGGGACGCCAGTGCGGGCCGATGGTATCCTTGACAAAGCCGTTGAGGAAATTAACGGCCGATTCCAGGATGACCTGCACTTTGCCGGGGTTGCGGACCTTCAGGTTCCGGGTGGCCAGCAGCGTGAACACCATCCAGACGGCCATGATGATCCAGGACACCAGGACCGCCGAGGAGATGGGAATGCCGCCCAGCACCGGGATGGTGAAAGCTGTTTCGTTGGCAAGCGCGTCGACCAGGGCTTCTTTAAAACCTTCCAAACTTGTTCACCTCTTTTTCGCCTACATCTTACTCCCGCGGGGGACGGCGGATAAGGGTTACGAAAATAAAAAAAACAAAACCGTGCAACCCACCGGGAAGGCCGAACCCCCGCCGGGCAATTTTTGTGCAATTTTGTGCAAGATTGCCGCATTTTGTCCGATGTGGTATCATGGCATCAGAAGGCCGCCGCGGTGGGCGGCAGAACAGGCGGAAAGGCAGCGGGAGGGTGCGCCATGGACAAGAGGCAGACCGGGCAGACGGTATCCCAGCGGATCTGGCGGGTGTCGGTGCTGGGCATTCTGGTGACCATGATCCTGGCCACCGGGGCAGGGCTTTGGATCAGCCTGACCCAGGAGAGCGCCGCCCGGGACCGCACCCTCACCGCAGCGGTGCAGGCGGTGGCGGATGCCCTGGCCCTCTCCTCCGACGAGGAGTGGGCGGAGGCGGAAGGCTATGTCCGCCGCACCACCGAGAACATTGCGGGCATCGACCTCTTTGCGGTCTACGGCCCCGACGGCACGCCGCAGGTATTCTATGACGCCGGCAGCGAAGCCGACACCGGGAGCGATGCCGGCACCGGTGCGGGGGAGGGCATTGCCCTGGACGCCCTGGACCCCGCCCTCATGGAGCGGCTGCAGACGTCGGGCGGCCCGGTGTTCGACGATGCCCGCGCCCCCGAGGGCGCCGACCACTGCGCCTATGCCGTGGTCGTGGCCCGGGACGGGACGGTGCGGGGCTACGTCATGGCAGGGCTGTATCTCCAGTCCATCCGCTATACCGCCCTGAGCACCCTGGGGGTCTATCTCCTCATCGGGGCAGTGGCCCTGGGGGTGGGGGCGCTGCTCAGCACCCAGCTGGCCCGCCGCATCAAGAGCGATCTTCTGGGCTATGAGCCGGATGCCTTCCGGGACCTGTTCCTCCGCCGGATGGAACTGCTGGATGCCCTGGATGAGGGCATGCTGGCCATCGACAAGGACAAGCACATCATCTATATCAACCGTGCCGCCGCCGAGATGCTCTCCTTCGACAAGAGCGCCGTGGTGGGAAAACCCCTGGCCCAGGTCTATCCCCAGTCCACCATCCCCCGGGTCATGCGCACCGGCCGGGCGGAGTACAACGTGGGGCTGGAATCCTTCAAGCATGTGCGCATCCTGTCCGATCGGATGCCGGTCTGGCGGGACGGCAAGATCGTGGGGGCGGTGGCCATCTTCCGCAACCGCACCGAGGTGGCCAACCTGGCCAAGGAACTCACCGGCGTGCAGCACATCGTGGAGGCCATGCGGGCCTACACCCACGAATTCATGAACAAGCTGCACGTCATTCTGGGCCTGCTGCAGCTGGGGGAGGCCCAGCAGGCGGAGGAATACGTCCTGCAGCTGACCCAGACCCGGGCGTTGTCGGTGGGGGTCATCTCGGAGCGCATCGCCGAGCCGTCGGTGGCGGCGCTGCTCATCGGCAAGAGCTGCCGCGCCGCCGAGCTGGGGGTGCGCATGACCCTGGACCCCGAGAGCCACCTCTCCGCCGACGCCAACTTCCTGCCCACGGCGGGGCTCATCACCATCCTGGGCAACCTCATCGGCAACGCCCTGGATGCCTTCAGCAATGCGCCGTCGGGGGTGCTCCACGAGGTGGATGTCACCATCCGGGAGAGCGAGCGGGGGCTCATCCTCAGCGTGGACGACAACGGCCCCGGCATTTCCCCCGACTTGCGGGAGCATATGTTTGAGCGGGGCGTCACCACCAAGGGCGGAAGCCACGGCACCGGGCTTTTCCTGGTCAAGAGCGTGGTGGACGCCTACAACGGCGAGATCCGCGTGGAGTCCACCCAGGGGGTGGGCAGCTCCTTCATCGTGACCTTCCGCCCGCCTGAGGCGGAACAGGACGAGGGCCCCGATCCCGCACCCCAATCCGAACCCCAACCCTGAGACCGGAGGCAACCATGTACACTGTCGTTATTGTGGAGGATGACCCCATCATCACCGAACTCAACCGCCGCTATGCCGAGAAGGACGGCCGCTTTACCGTGACAAGGACCTTCTCGGCGCCCCGGCGGGCGCTGGACTGGCTGACCCGTCACCCGGCGGATCTGGTCATCCTGGACTTCTACATGCCCCAGATGAACGGCCTGGAACTGCTGCGGTCCATCCGGGGGGCGGGGGTGGAGTCCGATGTCATCATGATCACCGCCGCCAACGACGCTGCCACCGTGGAGGCGCTGACCCGGCTGGGCATCGTGGACTATCTGGTCAAGCCCTTCGCCTACGAGCGGTTCTGCCGGGCGCTGGATGAATTCTGCCGCCGCCGGGCAGCCATGCGGGCGGGCAGCCTGGACCAGAGCGCCCTGGACAGCCTGATGCACGCCGCGCCCCCCGCACCCCTGCCCAAGGGGATGCAGGCCCAGACCCAGGAGCGGGTGCTGGCCTGCCTGCGGGCCGACCCCGCCCGCCCCCACACCTGCGAGGACATCGCCGAGGCGTCGGGGCTGTCGGTGGTGACGGTGCGGCGGTACATGAGCTACCTGGCCCAGCAGGGCATGGTGACCGGGGACATGGATTACGGCACCGGCGGGCGGCCCTGCCTGGTCTACCGGCTCATCAAGTGAATGTGCGGCAGACAAGGACATTGCAAAATGCTTCAGCACAGTGAATAGTTTTCCTTTACATTAAAGGGAAAATGCCGTACAATTGTTTTGTAATGCTTTCACGGCGCGGAAGGCCTGTCTGTATTCCCACGCCGGAAAAATCCAGTCAAGGAAAAGGAGAACGACCGTGTTTAAGATCGTAAAGAAACGCAGCCTGAACCCCACGGTATCGGAAATGTCGATCGAAGCACCGCTGATCGCCAAAAAAGCGAAGCCGGGACAGTTCATCATCCTGCGCGCCAAGGAAGATTCCGAGCGTATCCCCCTGACCATCGCGGGGACCGACGCCGCGGCGGGCACCGTTGACATCATCTACCAAATCGTGGGTGCGGGCACCATGGAGCTCAACACCCTGAACCAGGGCGACAGCCTCCACGATTTCGTCGGCCCCCTGGGCAAGCCCACCGAGATCGAGGGACTGAAAAACGTCTGCGTGGTGGGCGGCGGCGTGGGCTGCGCCATCGCCCTGCCCGTGGCCCGTGCCCTCCATGCGGCGGGCGCCAAAGTCACCGGCATCGTGGGCTTCCGCAACAAGGACCTGGTCATCCTGGAGGATGAGTTCCGCGCCTGCTGCGACGAGCTCATCCTCATGACCGACGACGGCAGCTACGGCGACAAGGGCGTCGTCACCGCACCCCTGGAAAAGTGCATCCAGGACGGCGCGGCTTTTGACGAGGTCATCACCATCGGACCCCTGATCATGATGAAATTCGTGGTGGCCGTCACCAAGAAATACAACGTCAAGACCGTCGTCTCCATGAACCCCATCATGATCGACGGCACCGGCATGTGCGGCGGCTGCCGCCTGACCGTGGGCGGCCAGACCAAGTTCGCCTGCGTGGACGGCCCCGACTTCGACGGCTTTGAGGTCGATTTCGACGAGGCCATGCACCGCGGCACCATGTACCGCGAGTTCGAAGCCCACGCCCGGGAAGCAGAGTGCAATCTGCTCAAGAAGGAGGTCGAGTAACATGCCCAATATGGACCCCAAAAAGTGCCCCATGCCCAGCCAGGACCCCAACGTCCGCAACAAGAACTTCAAGGAAGTTGCTCTGGGCTACACCGCCGACATGGCCGTCAATGAGGCAAAGCGCTGCCTCCAGTGCAAGAACCATCCCTGCCGTTCCGGCTGCCCCGTGGTCATCGACATCCCCGGTTTCATCGCCAAGGTGGCCGAGGGCGACTTTGAGGCCGCCTATCAGGTCTTGTCCGCTTCCAGCGCCCTGCCCGCCGTCTGCGGCCGCGTCTGCCCCCAGGAAAACCAGTGCGAGGGCAAGTGTGTCCGCGGCATCAAGGGTGAGCCGGTGGGCATCGGCCGCCTGGAGCGCTTTGTGGCCGACTGGCACCGGGAAAACGTACATACCCCCGTCACCCCGCCGGCTCCCAACGGCCACAAGGTGGCGGTCATCGGTGCAGGCCCCTCCGGCCTGACCGCTGCCGGCGACCTGGCCAAGCTGGGCTACAAGGTCACCATCTTTGAGGCGCTGCACGTGGCAGGCGGCGTCCTCATGTACGGCATCCCCGAGTTCCGTCTGCCCAAGGACATCGTCCAGACCGAGATCGACGGTCTGCGCGCCCTGGGCGTGGACATCGAGACCAACATGGTCATCGGCAAGGTGCTGACCATCGACGAACTCATGGGCGAGTACGGCTTTGAGGCCGTCTACATCGCCTCCGGCGCCGGCCTGCCCCGGTTCATGGGCATCCCCGGCGAGAGCCTGAAGGGCGTCTACTCCGCCAACGAGTACCTGACCCGCGTCAACCTGATGAAGGCCTACCTGCCCGGCAGCCACACCCCCATCCAGAAGAGCCATGCCGTGGCCGTGGTGGGCGGCGGCAACGTGGCCATGGATGCCGCCCGCTGCGCCAAGCGCCTGGGCGCCGAGACCGTCTACATCGTCTACCGCCGCGGCATGGCCGAGCTGCCTGC
>CALXHO010000076.1 GCA_944388125.1 uncultured Gemmiger sp.
GGGCATAGCTCAGTTGGTAGAGCAGCGGTCTCCAAAACCGCGTGCCGAGGGTTCGAATCCTTCTACCCCTGCCAAACCGGACGGTTTCTGCCGTCCGGTTTTTCTTTTACTCCGCGTGGCAACTTCGCTGCGTTTACAAAAAAGGAGGGGACTTCCATGCCATATTTCATGACCCGGTATGATTCTCCGGTGGGACTGCTGAGCCTTGTCAGCGACGGTCAGGGGCTGGCAGGCCTTTGGATCGAGGGCCAGAAGTATTTTGCCGCAACCCTCTCTCAGCCGCCTGAAATGCGGGAGGACGCCCCCGGCCTGCCCGAGGCCCGCGCCTGGCTGGACCGGTATTTTGCCGGGCAGTGTCCCGTAATCGGGGACCTGCCCCTGCACCCGTCGGGGAGTGCCTTCCGCCGGGCGGTGTGGGATTGCCTGCGGGAAATCCCCTATGGTCAGGTCACTACCTACGGCTGCATTGCCCGGGAGGCGGCGGCCCGGCTGGGCAGGGAACGGCTCTCGGCGCAGGCGGTGGGCGGCGCGGTGGGGCATAACCCCATCTCCATCATCATCCCGTGCCATCGGGTCGTCGGCTGGGACGGTTCCCTCACCGGCTATGCGGGAGGACTGGACAAAAAGCAATGGCTCCTCCGCCATGAGGGCGTCGACCCTGACCCCGCGGCCCTGCGTGAACTTGTGTCCGCAAGCCGCTGACCACATCTTTATAGAGAGAGCATAGAGAGATATATAGCAAAAGGACGCAGCCTGTACGGGCCGCGTCCTTTTATTTGTGTCGTTTGTGGGGGAGAATGGTTTATTTCAAAATGCCGTTGGCCATGTCCTGAAAAATTCCTGGAGTGTTCCGCAGCTGGGCAAAGGTGCCCCGCTGTACGATCTGCCCCTTGTCCATGACGATGATCTCGTCACAGTTCTGCAAAGTGGTCAGCCGGTGGGCGATGGAGATGACCGTGGTGCCGCATTGCTGCTTCATCCGCTCGATCTCTCCCTGAATGTGCTTTTCGGAAGTGTTGTCCAGCGCGCTGGTGGCTTCGTCCAGGATCAGGATGCGGGGCTTTTTCAAAAAGATGCGGGCCAAGGCAATGCGCTGACGCTGCCCGCCGGACAGATTGGCGCCGCCCTCCGACAGCTGAAAATCATAGCCGCCGGGCAGTTGTTCAATGTCCGCCGCAATACGGGCTTTGCGTGCGGCATCGCGGACCTCCTCAAGGGAAACTTCCCGCTTCATGCCGTAGCAGATGTTGTGATAGACGGTATCCGCGATCAGAAAGGGCGTCTGGGGAACCAGGGCGATGTTGTCGGCCAGTTCGGCGCGGGACAGCCCGTCCAGCCCGGCGCCGCCCAGAAGAATACACCCGGAGGCCGGTTCCAGCTTGTCAATGACCTTGATAAGGGTCGATTTGCCGCAGCCGCTGGGGCCTGCAATGCCGATGAACTTCCCAGCGGGAATCTCCAGGTCGATGCCTTTCAAAATTTCTGCGTCCGGCTTTTCCGGGTAGGCAAACCGGACATGGTCCAGGCGGATGTCATTGCCGGCGATGGGGGAGTGCAGCGCCACCTCCGGGCGGTAGGAAAAGTCCAGGGGCAGATCCAGAATATGGAAGTAATCCACTGCCAGCACGGTGCATTCGGAGAACTCGTCCAGAATGCGGTGCAGCTCCCGCAGGGGGCCGGTGAGCTGGGTAAAGCAGAGATAGGCGGTCAGCACGGTGCCGATGGTGGGGAGGCCAGCAGCACCGAGACACCGATGACCAGCACGCTGAACACCGCCTCGTTGACGAACTTGAGGCAGTCATAAAAGGCCATGGCGGTGTGGTGGCGCATTTCTTTTTTGCGCAGTTCCTCGGCGCGGGTCTGGATGCGCCCGCCCTCAGCCTCGGCGCTGTCCAGGGCGCGGATGGTCTCAATGCCGCCCAGAAGCTCCACCATGGTACCGTCCATCTCGGCCTTTGTCTCCATCAGCTCCACGCGGATGCCCTTCTGGGTGCTGATCTGGCGGAACACGATGAAAGTACCCACCGGAATGACCAGCACCACCAGCAGGGCCACCGGCACGGGCAGCTTGTAAAAGATGGTCACAATGGCCGCCGCGCCGGTGGTGACCGTGGGAGCAAAATCCATGAACAGCAGCTTGATGAGCTTGACGGTGCCTTCCAGACTGCGGTTGAGCCGGCCATGGATGTTGCCGGTCATGTGGCTGCGGAAATAGTCCAGCGGGGCCAGCAACAGGGCATCGGTGGCTTTGCGGCGGGCAATTTTTTCCGCCTGGGTGGCGGTGTCCTCCACGATCAGGCGGCGGATGACCTTGATGACCTCGTTGACCACATTGACCGCCAGAATGCCCAGCAAAATGGGGATCACCGAGGCAAAGGCAATGTTCTGCTCAGCCAGGACATGATCGGTCAGATACCCGATGGCCAGAGGCGTGATCTGGCTCAGTGCCGCGGATACGGCCAGAATGAGCAGGATGATGAAAAATCCCAGCTTCTGCCGCTGGGGCAGAAGGACAAAAATCTTTTTCCAGAGCTGTCTGGATTCGGCGCTGGTGTTCATAGGACGTCCCTCCCGGGATGTTTCGGCGGTTTTGCGGTCACAGCACAAGATCGGTCACAAGCAGCAGGGCAAGCAGCGCCACGTTGCAGACGGTGAACCACAAAAAGTATTTCTGCCGCTGGGCGGGGTACTCCCGCGCCACCTGCTTATAGGAGATCAGGCTGGCCATGGAAGCGATCAGCGTGCCAAGGCCGCCCAGATTGCAGCCCACGATCAGGGCGTTCCAGTCGGAGGTGAACCCGGCCAGCAGCAGGGCGGCGGGAACGTTGCTGATGACCTGGCTGGCCAGCACCGCAACGCCCTCCACGTGCCCGGTGATGAGGGAGGCAAGCAGATCCCGGAAAGCAGGGATGTTGCCCACGTTGCCGATGAAGATAAAGAAGGCGATAAAGGTCCCCAGCAGGGAATAGTCTACCTCGGCCAGGACCTGCCGGTCGGTGAACAGCAGGAACACCAGGACGATGGCCGCGATCCAAACAGGGGAGAGCAGCTTGAAAATGCCCAGAAGGCAAAGCACAAGCCCGGCAGTGCAAAAGCCCAGATACCGGGCGCTGCCCAGACTGGCGGGGACCGAGACGGGCGGGATGTTGTCCGAACGGCAGGCGACGGCAATGACGGCAAGGCAAATGCCGGACAGAGCAACGTAAGGCAGCATCAAAAGACACAGGTCTCCGAAACTCATGCCCGACTGGGTATACAGGTAAAGGTTCTGCGGGTTGCCCATGGGGGTGAGCATGCTGCCCAGGTTGGCGGCGGCAGTCTGCAATACCACCATGGGGATCAGCAGGCGTTCCTGCCCGGCCATGCGCAGAACGGTAATGCCAAAGGGCACAAAGGTGATGAGGGAAACGTCATTGGTGATGAGCATACTGAAAAAGAAGGGCAGAAACACCAGCACCAGCAGCAGCTGGCGGGAGGTGTGGGTCCGGCGCAGCAGGCCGTTGCCCAGATAGAGAAAGACGCCGCCTTTCTGAAAGCCCTTGACCACAGCCATCAGGCTGAACAAAAGCGTCAGGGTGTGCCAGTCGATGTAGGAAAGATACCCGGCGCTGGGGGGGACAAAAAAGGCGGACACCACAGCCAGTGCGGCCGCAATGGACAAAACAGCTTCCCGCTGCACAAAATCGCGGCAGCGTGCAAGGGTCTTTGACATAACAGATCGATCTCCCATCCGCAAAATGTAAAAACAGATACCCGCAGGCAAAACGGCGCAAAAAAATCCTGAACGCGTAAGCGTTCAGGATTTTGGTGGGAGCTGGTGGATTCGAACCACCGAAGCATTACGCAGCAGATTTACAGTCTGTCCCCATTGGCCACTCGGGAAAGCTCCCATATTCTTTTCGCACTCACCAGCGCCGCTCGCTGAGTGCTTGATTATTATAGCAAAGGAATTTTCAAAATGCAAGCCCTTTTTTCAAATTTTTTTGATTTTTTTGACGGCCTGTTTTCCGGCTCTTTCAGGGCGCTCGTGCTGTACTTGTTTCGGGGCGGCTGTTATAATGTAAGAGACAGCCGGCATAGCCCGGCGGGGAAAGGGAATACGTCCATGGACATCAACAAGATTCACTATTTTTTCCGTGCGGCGGAGCAGCAGAATTTTACCCGTGCGGCGGAACTGTGCCATATTGCCCAGACGACCATGAGCAAGTACATTTCGGTTCTGGAGGCGGAGCTGGGCTGTGAGCTGTTTGTCCGTGCGGGCAGGACCGCCCGCCTGACGCCAGAGGGCCAGCGCTTTTACGACGGCATGAAAGGCATCATGCGGCAGTATAAGGATCTCTGTCGGGAGGTGGGCCGGGAGAACGCCCACGAGCTGCACATCGGTATGATTACCACCGACTATGAGGATTTCCCCACCCTGCGCACCTTTGAACTGGCGAACCCGGGAATCTCGGCCTACTTTTCCTTTGGCGACGAGTCCCGGCTTCTGGCGGATCTGCGCCATCACCGCATCGACGGAGTGATCTGTCCCAATATCCTGACCTTCAAGGAAAACCGGGTGGAGGACATGACCCGGCTGGACCTTCTGCGCATTGAGGAATCCCTGGTCTGTTCCCGGGAACTGCTGGACCGGTGCGGATCGGTGGCCAGGGTGGTGGCGGAACAGCCCCTCATCACCAAAACGGCGGAAAGCGAATACCGGGAATTCTGCCGGGCCAATCTGCGCCGTCTGTACGGGGTGGAATTCCCCGATGTTCTGGTGGTCACCAGTTATGCCCAGCAGCTTCTGATGCTCAATTTGTCCCGCGGATTTGCCATCATTCCGGCCAAGGCAAAGAACGAATATGAAAATTTGTGCTTTATCAAAACCGACGATTCCTTGTCAGAAACCGTGCAGCTTCTGTATCATCCGTCCTTTGTGACACCGGAATTACAGGCGCTTCTCGACCACATCCATGAAAATAAGTGCTGAATCAACCAAAAAGATTCGTTTGTCATCTGCCGCCGGATTTGTTAGCATAGTATCGCATCATTCTTTAAATAAAGGCGGTGGGGTACAAATGCAGCGGGATCTGACCAAGGGCAGTGTGCTGCACAATCTGCTCCTGTTTTCCGTGCCGTATCTGCTTTCCTGCTTTCTGCAAAGCTTTTACGGGCTGGCGGACCTGTTTATCACAGGGCAGTTCAACGGGGCTGCGGCCATTTCAGCGGTTTCCATCGGCAGCCAGGTCACGCACATGCTCACGGTGGTGGTGGTCGGCCTGACCATGGGTACCACGGTCATGATCGGCCGTGCGGTGGGGTCGGGGGACAAGCCCCTGGCGGCCCGGGTCATCGGCGGTACGGTGGTGCTGTTTGCCGCGGTGGCGGCCATCAGCACGGCGGTGCTTTTGTTTGCGGCGGACGGCATCATTACGGTACTGTCCACCCCGGCAGAAGCCGTGGACCAGACCCGCAGCTATCTCATGATCTGCTTCCTCGGCTGCCCGTTCATCGTTGCTTATAATGTGATCAGCAGCATTTTCCGCGGGATGGGAGATTCCAAAAGCCCCATGTACTTCATCGCGGTGGCGGGAGTCGTCAATATCGCGCTGGACTTCCTGTTCATCGGCCCGTTTGGGATGGGCGCTGCGGGCGCGGCCCTGGGCACCGTATTGTCCCAGGCGGTCAGCGTGGTGATCTCGCTGATCATGCTTCGCAAAAGGGGACTGGGCATTCCGCTCTCCCGGGCGGATTTCCGTTTCCGGCCCCGAATCATGTCCGGACTGCTCAAGGGCGGGCTTCCCATCGCGGTGCAGGATGGTTTCATCCAGATCTCCTTTATTGTGATCACCATCATTGCAAACCGCCGCGGCCTGGTCACGGCTACCGGCGTAGGCATTGTGGAAAAGGTCATCAGCTTTCTGTTTCTGGTCCCGTCGGCCATGCTGTCCTCGGTGTCCGCCCTCACGGCGCAGAACATCGGCGCGGGCCGCCATGACCAGGGCCTCAAGGTGTTGCGTTACGGCATGACCATCTGTGTGGGCTTCGGCCTTGTCGCGGTCGCGGTCTGCCAGATCGTTCCCGAGCAGATCGTCGCCCTGTTCGCCAACGGCGACACCGAGGTCATCCGCATGGGCGCACAGTATCTGCGCACCTATGTGACCGACTGCATTTTTGCGGGCGTCAATTTCTGCTTCTGCGGCTATTTCTGTGCCTACGGCAGATCCTTCGTCACGTTCTTGTGGAACTTCACCGCCACGCTGTGCATCCGCATTCCCGGGGCGTATCTCGCTTCGGTGTGCTTTCCGGATTCCCTCTATGCCATGGGCCTGGCATCGCCGGCAGGGTCGCTGTTCGCTTCCATTGTGGCGGGCGCACTGTTTGCCCATATGATGCGCAAGCGGGGCAGGGAAGGCGCCTTTGCCGCGGTGTAAAGAGCGGCGCCCGGGGATTGCTCCCATGCCGCCGGTATGATATACTATATAAAGTATCGGCTCCGGAATCCCCAAACAGCATCTGCGGGCAGGCGGTATCCGGGCAATGTCCTGTTTGTACAAACTTTTTTTGATTTTTTTGTTGACAAGCCCCCCTTGCTTGTGTATACTAGATAAGCAACCTTTGAGGTGTACTATGCGATTTCATCTGCAAAAGTTCCTGGAGACGGCGAAAACTCCTTATACAGCGTCGTTTTCGTTTGACTTCTCTCAGGCAGATTTCCCCGGCTATCAGGTGACGGAACCTGTTGCCGGTACTTTTTCGGCCGAACGTATTCCGGAAGGGGTACACATTAGCTTACAGGCCGTGGCAAAAGCAGATGCCGAATGTGCCCGCTGCCTTGCGCCGGTGCACGAAACTTACACCATCGCACAGGAGTACACCGTTCGCCCCCGGGATCTCACCGATGTGGATTTTGAGCTTCCGCTGGATGAAAACGGGTTGCTGGACGTAGAGGAACTGGTGTATCAGGAAGTGATCTTTGCAGTTCCGCGGGTACTGCTGTGCAGTCCCGACTGTCTTGGCCTATGCCCCATCTGTGGCAAAAGGAAGGCGGCAGGATGTACCTGCCAACCGGCAGACGAAGCTGCCCCTGCAGATGCACGGCTTAGCATATTAAAACAACTGCTTAGTTGAATTTCACCAAGGAGGTGCTTAAAAATGGCAGTACCCAAGAGAAAACAATCCCAAGCCCGTCGCGACAAGCGTCGTTCCAATGTTTGGAAGCTGGAGGCTCCTACGCTGGTGAAATGTCCTCAGTGTGGCGAACTGAAAGTGCCCCATCAGGTGTGTGGCAAATGCGGCTACTACAAGGGCCAGGAAGTCGTCAAGGTCAACAAGGAGGCGTAACAGCCTCTTGCAAGGGGAGGGGCAGTGCCCTCCCCTTTTTCTTTGCCCATTTGGCATTTGTTCAAAGTTTGCGGCAGCAGATGTGAAAAGGAGGGTCAGGCGATGGCTTTGCGGGTGCAGAGCGTGGACGAAGGCTCGCCCGCGCAGGCGCTGGGCATCACGCCCGGTTGCGTCCTGCTTTCGGCGGACGGCAATGAGCTTGCCGATATGCTCGACTACCAATACTATACTGTGGCATCGCAGTTTCGCCTTGCCCTTTGCAGGGACGGCAAGCTGGAATACCTGGACGTCAAAAAAGAGGAATACGAGCCTCTGGGCTGCAGCTTCAAGACCTATCTGGGGGATGAAAAGCACAGCTGTGACAACCACTGCATGTTCTGCTTCATCGACCAGCTGCCTCCCGGTATGCGGGAAAGCCTGTATTTCAAGGACGACGACGAGCGTCTGTCCTTCCTTTTCGGCAACTATATCACCATGACCAACCTGTCCGAGCGGGAGGTCGACCGCATCATCAAGATGCACATCAGCCCGATCTTCATCTCGGTGCACACGACGAACCCTCAGCTGCGGGTGCGCATGATGGCCAACAAGCGCGCGGCGGAAACGCTGGATTATCTCGACCGCTTTGCCAAGGGCGGCATCGAGATGAACTGCCAGCTCGTTTTGTGCCGCGGCATCAACGACGGTGACGAACTGCGCCGCACACTGGACGACCTGCTGGCGCTGCGCCCCCAGGTGGGCAGCATCGCGGCAGTCCCCGCGGGGGTAACCGCCTACCGCAAGGGTCTTTACCGCCTGACGCCCTACGATGCCCAGTCCGCCGCGGAAACGCTGGACATTCTGGAAGAGTACAGCAAAAAGTGCCGGGCCGAATATGGCCGCACCATCGTCTATCCCAGCGATGAGTGGTATCTGACCGCAGGCCGTCCGCTGCCTCAGGCGGAGTTTTACGATGACTACGCCCAGCTGGAGGACGGCGTGGGCATGTGGCGGCTCTACCACGATACCTTCCTGGAGGAACTGTCCCAGCGCCGGGGCTTTATCTGGCCCCGCAAGATGGATGTGGTCACAGGCACCCTGGCTGCGCCGCTGATCCGCCAGATGGCGGATACCCTGCACGGGCAGTATCCCCAGGTCAAGGTGGAAGTCCATGCCATCCAGAACGACTATTTTGGCGGCAACGTCAGCGTGGCGGGCCTTGTCACCGGCACCGACATCATCCGTCAGTGCAAGGGCAAACTGAAAAGCCGCCTGCTGGGCGTGCCGGAGGTTATGCTCCGGGACGAAGGCGACCGTTTTCTCGACGACATCACGGTGACGCAGCTTGGCAAGGAACTGGGCTGCCGTGTCACCATACTGCCCGTGGACGGCGCAGGCTGCTGCCGTGCGCTGCTGGGCGAACGCAACAAAAAGGGAGGGGAGTGACCCATGCCGAAACCCATTGTGGCTATCGTCGGCCGTCCCAACGTGGGCAAATCCACCATCTTCAACAAGCCGACCGGTCAGCGCCTGGCCATCG
>CALXHO010000077.1 GCA_944388125.1 uncultured Gemmiger sp.
TCCGAAATGCCCGAGAAGTGCGCAACAGCGGACGAGCCGACGGAACCACGGCTGCCCACCTGATAGCCACCCGCATTGGAGAAGGCCACCAGCTTGACCGCAATGACGTACAAAACCGCGTAGCCGTGGCCGCAGATGGAGTCCAGCTCCTTTTTCAGCCGCAGGCGCAGGATCTCGGGCACAGGCGTGCCATAGTCCCGGGTGGCGTGCTTCCAGGTGGCCTCGCGCAGCTGGTCCTCGGCGCCCTAGAGGGCGGGGGGGTAGGTGCCCTGGGGGATGGCCTGCGGTTTGCCGTGGATGGTGGCGGCGATCTTGTTGGGATTCTTGACCACGATCTCGTAGGCCTTTTCCTTGGGCAGATATCCGAAGGCGTCCAGCATATCCGGAGTGGTACGGTAGTACAGCGGTGCCTGATGGTCGGCATCCTTGAAGCCGTTGCCCGCCTGCAGCACAGCACGATAGATGGAATCCTCCGGCTCCTGGAAATGCACGTCGCCTGTGGCAATGACCGGCTTGTGCAGTTCCTCGCCCAGCTGGATGACGGTGCGGTTGAACTCCATGACCTTCTCAATGGAATCCACCTGTCCGTTGCGGACCATGAACTCATTGTTGCCCAGAGGCTGGACCTCGAGGAAGTCATAGTAATCGGCAATCTTGAGCAGTTCGTCGTGGCTCTTGCCTGCGACGACAGCCCTGTAAAGCTCACCCGCTTCACAGGCAGAGCTGAGCAGCAAACCTTCCCGGTACTGATTCAGCAGGCTGCGGGGCACCCGGGGCTTTTTGAAAAAGTACTTGGTGTGAGCAGCACTGACAATGCGGTAGAGATTTTTCAGGCCGATCTGGTTTTTGACGAGGATGATGAGGTGATAATATTTCTTTTTCAGCACCTCTTTGTTGCCGCCCAGGCCGGTATTGACGGCGGCGACGCTGTGGATATCCTTCTCCTCCAGGTCCTCCAGCATCTTTTCAAAGATGCGCGCCAGAGCCATGGCATCATCCACAGCGCGATGGTGGTTGAAGGGAGGGATCTCCAGATGCTTGTTGATGGTATCCAGCTTATAGTTGTGCAGGCCCGGGAACAGCGCCTGGGCCATGGGCAGGGTGTCCAGGTAGGTATTGTCAAAGCGGACGCCCGCCTTCTCCCCTGCCTTGCGGATGAACAGCATATCAAAGCCGTTGGCATTGTGGGCCACCAGGATGGATTCCCCGCAGAACTCCTTGAACTGGCGGATGGCCTCCTCCGGTGTGGGGGCGTCCGCCACCATGGCATCGTTGATGCCGGTCAGTTCCACCACGCGGGCGGGAATGGGCTTGCCGGGATTGACAAAGGTGCAGAAGGTTTTGTCGGTGATGTGCCCGTTTTCCACGTAGACGGCGCCGATCTCGGTCAGGGCTTCGGTGTTGGCATTGAGGCCGGTGGTCTCGGTATCGAACACCACAAAGCTGCCGGTCAGCGGCTGGTCGGCCGGTCCGTAGACGGCAGGGATCATATCGTCGACGAAATAGGCCTCACAGCCGTAGATCAGCTTGAAGTCGGGGTCCGTCTCATGGATGGCGTCGGTGGCCAGCATAGCTTCCGGGTAGCCCTGGCAGACACCGTGGTCGGTGATGGCAATGGCGCGGTGGCCCATGCTGTGGGCCAGGCGCACGATCTTGCCGGGGTCGCAGAAGCCGTCCATCGAGCTGGACTTGGTGTGCAGATGCAGTTCCACACGCTTTTCGCCCTCGGGGGCTTCGTCCTGGCGCTGGCGGCGCTCCACCTGCAGGATATCATAAGGGTAGAGCACATAGTCATGCTCGTATTTATCGTAGCTGTAATCGCCGCGGATGATGAAGGTAGTGCCCGGTTTGATGGACTCCCACTTGCTCATATCCTCGCCCTCGTCCCCCAGCATCTTGACGCTGACCGAGCCGGTATAGTCGGTGATGGAGGTGAAGTAAATCTTGCGGCGGTTGCCCTTGACCTCGGAGGCAAAGACATCGCCCCATACCGTGATCTTGCCGCCGTCGCCCAGGTCGTTGAGGGGACGCAGGTCGGCAGGCTTGAAGTATTTGCCGTGGAACACCTTGACCGGCTTGTCAGTGAGGTCCAGCCCCTGCACCTGGATGGGCGGCAGATCTTTCTTAGCCTCAAACTTGACGGCAGGGGTCTTGTTCTGGACGTACTTTTCAAACTCTTCCGCCGAGACTGTCTTGCCGCTGGCGACCATGCGGACAATGGGCAAAGTCCCGGTGCGCTCCTGGATGCGCTCGGCCAGGCGGCGGGGAAAGTCGATGCTTTCCAGAATGTTCATGCCCGCCGCCACATGCACCGTGATGCCGTCCGGCTCAATGCTGATGGGCGACTTGTCCAGAAAGCCGTTGACCGGCAAGCCCTCATGCTTGAGTTCCTCAATGAGGGTGCGGGCGGCCTCCGGCGTGATATTGCCGTAATTGAAGTAGTTTTTCAGGGTCAGTTCATAGCCCTCGAACACCGGTTCCAGGGAGGCAAAAAGCCGCCCGCACATGGCGCCGTCCAGCGGCTCCGCACTGCGCAGGCAGATAACGACCTTGCGGGCGGTGCGGTACAGTTCCACGCGGTCGACCAGTACCTGTCCGAAGCAGGCATTGAATTGGGCATCGGCCGTAAACTGCGGCCAGACCTGTGTGACAAAGGGTTTCAAGGTGTCTCCTTTTTTCTGGGGATTGGAATCATCCGGTTTGTTGCTTGTCCCAAAAACGCCGGATGCCCTCCCCTTGCGCCATGCAGGTCAAAGGGAGGGACCGGATGTTTTCTATTTCTATTTTAATGTACCTTCCCCCGGGGTTCCCGCGAGAAAATGCCACATCACAGGGAGTTTTTTCTGAAAAGCCTCACTGTTTCTTATTTTTGCCGCTCTTTTTGCCCTCAAAGCGTCCTTGCCGGGCAGCGTACACAAGCAGTGCCAGCGTGAGCAGCGCCAGAAGCAGAAAGACGACGCCTCCCACCGCATTGGCGGAGTCAAAAAAGACATAGCTGCAGAACCCGAACAGCAAGGTGCCCAGCACCAGAACCGCCGCGGCAAACTGCGGGCTGACGGCCATGAGCAGGTCAAACAGAATTTGAAACAGTTCCATGGCGGGGTCCTTTCCGGCCTTGACTGTACAGCAAGGTCACAGCTTGTAGATCTCGTCGATCAGCTGGCTGACAATGGCGTCGGCGTCCCCCTTGAGCATGCGGATCTTCTCGCCGCGGATGAAGAGAAGCGCCTCGTCCTTGCCGCCCGCAATGCCGATATCCGCATCGGAGGCCTCGCCGGGGCCGTTGACAATGCAGCCCATGATGGCAATTTTCAGGGGTTTCTTGAAGTGATCGGCCTGCAGGCGGGCTTCCACCTTTTTGGCAATATCAGTCATGGGATACTGGGTGCGGCCGCAGGTGGGGCAGCTGATGATCTCGGGGCCTGCCACCGCAAAGCCCGCCGCACGCAGGATGTCATATCCGGCCAGGACTTCCTGCTCCGGCTCGTCGGTCAGGGAGACACGCAGGGTGTCGCCGATGCCTTCCATCAGCAGGCCGCCGATGCCCATGCCCGACTTGATGAGGCCCATACGGGAGGTACCGGCCTCGGTGACGCCCACATGCAGGGGGTAATCGCACTGCTCGCTGAGCAGGCGGTAGGCCGCCATCATGCGGGGCACATTGGAGGATTTGATGGAGACGACAATATTGTTGAAATCGTGCTTTTCCAGCAGGCGGATGTGGTACATGGCGCTCTCCACCATGGCCTCGGGCACCGGGGCGCCGTACTTGGCAAGGATATGCTTTTCCAGGCTGCCACCGTTCACGCCGATGCGGATGGGCACATTTTTGGCATTGCAGGCATCCGCCACAGCCTTGACGTTCTCATCGGCGCCGATGTTGCCGGGGTTGATGCGGATCTTGTCCGCACCGGCATCCAGGGCCGCCAGGGCAGCTTTGTAGTTGAAATGAATGTCCGCAACGACGGGGATATCCACAGCCTCCTTGATGGCTGCGACGACCGCCGCGTCCTCCGGTGCAGGAACGGTGACGCGCACGATCTGGCAGCCGGCATCGGCCACCCGTTTTGCCTGCGCCACGTTGCCCGCAATGTCCTTGACGGGAACGTTGAGCATGGTCTGTACGGCGATGGGGTTGTTGCCGCCGATGGCAATGTTTCCGATCTTGACGACCTTTTTCAGTTTACGCATCGTTTTCTCCTTTCACCGGTCAGAAAATACGGGTGATATCCTGGAAGGTAACAAACAGCATGAGCAGGAGCAGCAGCAGGATGCCTGCGCCGTTGATGACGGCCTGGACCTTTTCCGGCACCGCCCTGCCGGTAATGCCCTCAATGGCAATGAACAGCAGCTTGCAGCCGTCCAGTCCCGGAATGGGCAGCAGGTTGAAGATGCCCAGGTTGACAGTGATGAGCGCCGCCAGGCTGAGCACATCGGCCAGGCCGTACTGCACCGCTTCCCCGATGGCGCTGACGATGCCCACCGGCCCCGACATATCGTGCAGGCTGACACGGCCCATGGCCATGTCGATAAAGCTGCGCAGGATCACCCGCGCATAGTACATGAAACCATTGAACGCTGCCCGCACCACCGTCTTGGGTGTCTTGGCAATGCCGTAGACGGAGAATTCCAACACCATGGAAGTCTTGCCGTTCTCGTCGGTAGTGGTGCCGAACTGCACGTCGTCCAGATGCACGACCTTGCCATCCCGCAGGACGGTGAAGTCTGCCGTGTAGTTCTCGGCGCGCTGCAGCTCGTAGATAATGTCGTTGGCGGTAAAGCAATAGTGGCCGTTGACCGAGAGGATCTCATCCTCGGCCTGCAGGCCGGTCTGGGCACAGAGGGCACCGTCGGTAAAATCATAGATGATCTTGCTGGTGATGGCATCCTGGGTGCAGATCAGTGCCACCAGCAGGACAAACCCCAACACAAAATTCATCAGTGCCCCGCTGGCAATGATGAAAAACCGTTGGGCCGCCGTGGCTTCCGGATAGGTCTTGCCGTCCACGGTGGCCGGCAGAAGCGGCGCGTCCTTGGGGCGTTTGATGGGGGTCTGCACCTCCGCATCGGAATCCTCCGAATAGCCGGACATGGCATTGTAGCCGCCCAGCGGAATGATCCGGATACTGTACACCGTGCCGTTTTTGGTCTTTTGCCAGATGGCCGGGCCAAACCCGATGGAAAATTCATCCACATGCACGCCGCTGCGCCGGGCCGCCATAAAGTGGCCCCACTCGTGCACAAGCACCACAACACCAAACACCACAATCGATACGACCAGGGTAAGCACCGTCGTCATTCAGCACCTCATGGTTTCATGCGCTGCCCAAACAGCGCAGAATTGATCTCAGAGATGGCTCCGCACATAGCTGCGGGCCATTTTATCACATTCGTACACGTCATCCAGCGTATAGTCGCCTCCGAAGCTGTCGCTGTCGACGACACCCTCCACCAGACGGCCGATATCCAGAAAACCGATCTTGTCCTCGAGGAAGAGGCGCACCGCCTCCTCGTTGGCACCGTTGGCCGCACAGGGACCCAGGCCGCCCTTGCGGATTGCCTTTTTGCAGGCCGCCAGGCAGCGGAAGGTCTCCTCGTCCGCCGTGCCGAAGGTCAGCTTGGTCATGGAGGCAAAGTCCAGTTCCGGCACCGGGCTGGGCAGACGGTCGGGCCAGGTCAGCGCATACTGGATGGGAATGCGCATATCGGGCACCCCCATCTGGGCGATGACCGAATGATCGGCAAACTGCACCGCCGAATGGATGACGCTCTCCCGCTGGACCACGATCTGGATCTTGTCCTCGGGCAGGCCGAACAGCCAGACAGCTTCAATGAGTTCGAGGCCCTTGTTCATCAGGGTAGCGGAATCAATGGTGATCTTGGCACCCATGTTCCAGTTGGGGTGCTTGAGGGCATCGGCCTTGGTCTTGCCCCGCAGCTGCTCGGTGGTCATACCATAGAAGGGGCCGCCCGATGCGGTGAGCAGGATCTTTTCCAGCCGCTTGGCTGAATTGGTATCCTGCAGGCACTGGAAGATGGCGGAATGCTCACTGTCCACCGGCAGGAGTTTGACCCCGGCACGGCGCACTGCGTCGGTGACAAGGTGCCCACCGGTGACAAGGCTTTCCTTGTTGGCAAGAGCCAGATCATGGCCGCTCTCCACCGCAGCCAGCGACGCTGCCAGTCCCGCAATGCCGACAACCGCGTTGAGCACCACGTCGGGGCCGTCCATGGCGGCCAGCTGGCGCAGTCCTTCGGAGCCTTTCAGCAGGCGGGGCGCATCGGGTTGCCCGGCCAGCATGGCATCCAGGCGGTCATACGCCTGGGGATCCACGACCGCAACGTAAGAAGGGTGGAATTCTTCAATCTGGCTGGCAAGGATCTCCACCCGGGAATTGGCCGCCAGGCCGAACACACGGTAGCCGTGCATCCGGGCCACATCCAGGCTCTGGGTGCCGATGGAACCGGTGGAACCCAGCAGCGTAATGGTTTTTGTCGGGTTTTGTTGCATGATGCAATCCCTCACTTGTCCTGCGCCGGACTGTCAGCGCACAAAATAGAAGAAATACCGCACGGCGATGGCGACAAAGGGCGCCACGAACATGACGCTGTCGAACCGGTCCAGAATGCCGCCGTGGCCCGGGAAAATGGTTCCGTAATCCTTGATGCCCACCTGGCGCTTGACTGCCGAGGCAAACAGGTCCCCCAGAATGCCCAGCACCGATGCCACCATGCCCAGCAGGGCAACGAGCAGATAGTGCCGCAGGGTGACCTCCACCGTGAGAAAGACAAAGCGTCCCGAGATGCTGCTGTAAATCCAGGTGGCAAGCAGCCCCAGCACCACACTGCCGAGCACGCCGCCCACAGCGCCCTCCACCGTCTTGTGGGGGCTGACCACCGGCGCCAGCTTGTGCCTGCCAAAGAACCGTCCCGCAAAATAGGCGGCGCTGTCCCCGCCCCAGGCAAAGCAGAGGGTGAGGAGAATGAAATAGACGGCGTCATAGCCGTAAGTCTCGATGGGCAGGCAGCGCTTGAGATGGATCAGCGAGTAGAAGCACATGACAATGACGGCGCTGAAATACAAATAACCGCTGAGTTTGCCGAAATCCAGTGTCCTGGTGTGTGCAATGAGACAGCAGTTGAGGATCAGCAGCAGCACAAAACTGGCCGGCAGGACCAGCGCCCGCACAGGGTCGCTGGAGGACAGCATGATGAGCAGCGTGTAGGGAATGGCCAGAACATACAGATACCACTGTTTCTTGCCGAATCCCATGGCCGCGAACACTTCATGGATGCCGATCAGGCAGACCACCGCCAGCACCAGGTCAAACAGGATCGTATTGAAAAACATCAGTACGATCGCCAGGACGCAAAGTCCCACTGCGGCAGTGAGGATACGGGTTTTCATAAGCAGGAATTCCTTTCGCGGGCAGCTGGGGCCGCCCTCACAGATACCTTATGCGCCCTGCGGCGCGTTCTTGCCAGATATGGCAACCGCCGGCCGCAAACACGCAGCTGCCCGGGAAAGGCCGTTTTTCCCCTGTACTTACTGCATGGCAGGGGCCGGGCATCATTTTGCTGCTGCCTCAGGGAAGGCAGCCGGGGATGCCCGGTGACAGTTCCTCTTTCCCGTTCAGGATGCGCGGCGGACCGGCGTCAGAAAGCCCGAGAGATCAGACTTCCATGATCTCCTTATTCTTGTCCTCGCAGATGGAGTCAATCTTCTTGACAAACTTGTCGGTCATCTTCTGGGTTTCTTCTTCCAGATTCTTCTGATCGTCCTCCGTCAGCTCGCCGGACTTCTTCATGGCCTTGAACTTGTCCATAGCATCGCGGCGGACATTGCGGACGGCGATCTTGGCTTCCTCGCCCAGCTTCTGCACTTCCTTGGCCAGCTGCTTGCGGCGCTCCTCGGTGGGAGCCGGG
>CALXHO010000078.1 GCA_944388125.1 uncultured Gemmiger sp.
ACTTCCCCAGCGAGGAGCTGCTGGGTGTCAAGGGCGTCTACTGCACGCCCCACCTGGGCGCTTCCACCCCGGAAAGCGAGACCAACTGCGCCGTCATGGCCGCCACCGAGCTGAGCGACTACCTGAAAAACGGCAACATCCTGCACAGCGTCAACCTCCCTGACGTGCAGCAGCCCCGTGCAGGCGGCCGCCGCATCTGCATCATCCACAAGAACGAGCCCGGCGTCATCTCGGCCATCACCGGCGTTCTGACCAACGCCAACCTGAACATCGAGAACATGGTCAACAAAGGCAAAAAGGATGTGGCCTACACCATGCTGGACGTCACCGGCACCATCGCTGACAGCCTGATGGACCAGCTGTCCGGCATCGACGCGGTCATCCGGGTGCGCATCCTGTAACTTTCTCCGGCATTGCACAGCAAAAGGCGGCGGAATCTGCTTCCGCCGCCTTTTTTCGCTTCTTTCAGCGGGTGTAGTGGGAGACCATGCGGTCCAGGTCCGCCAGCGTCTTTTCGGCGCCGCGGGTCATGCGATGCACCGTCTTGCGGATCTGACGGCTGTCATGTGTGGCGGCATACATCACCGCCGCGCCGGCTGCCATGCCTGCGGCCACCGCCACAGCCTGTCCCATGCCCATTGTGGATTTCATGCTTCTTTTCCCCCTTTCGACAAGCGTTACCCTTAGTTTGCCTTGCCGGCCTGCCGTTATACCCCCGCCGTCAAAAAATCTGTTTTTTCCTCTTCCGCCCGGTTTTCGCCTCTTTCCCCGGGCAAAATTCCCATTCGCCGGGATACGCCTTTTTTTGTCAGGCCGGATGTGGTAAAATCGTGTCAGATTTCCCGGAGAGCGTCAGGCATCGACAGGCCGCGCCCCTCCCCTTTTTCCTTCAAACCTGCACAGAAAAGAGCGTTGCCCCATGATATCCGCCCCCAAAACCGTCCTTTGCATCCACGATCTGCCCGGCTTCGGCCGGGCCAGCCTCTCGGTCATCATCCCGGTGCTGTCCGCCCTGGGAGTGCAGGCCGTGGCCCTGCCCACCGCCGTTCTGTCCACCCATACCGGCGGCCTGGGTACCCCCGCCCGCATGTCCAACCCCGGCTACGGCCCTGCCGCCCTGGCTCACTACAAGCGGCTGGGCATCCGGTTCGACTGCATCTACTCCGGTTACCTGGCCGATGCCGGACAGGCCCATCTGGTCCAGCAGGCGCTGGAGCTCTGGCCCGATGCCCTGGCCATCGTCGACCCGGTGCTGGGTGACCACGGCAGGATGTACAGCGGTCTTTCCGACGACATGATCCCCGCCATGCGGGGGCTCTGCGCCCGGGCCGGGCTTATCCTGCCCAACCCCACCGAGGCTGCCCTGCTGCTGGGTGACGCCCCCACCGAGACCCCCGGCCTGGAACTGGTGGCACAGCAGGCTGCCCGCCTGACCACCCTCTGCCCCCAGGTGGTGGTGACCGGCGTACCCGCCGGGCGGCGTTCCATCGCCTGTGTGGGCGCCCAGCGGGACGGCGGCGGATTCATCAGCCGTTCCTCCTTTCTCCCCCGGCTGTACCACGGCACAGGGGATATCTTCGGTGCGGTGGTGGCCGGAAAAATGATGCAGGGCAATGTCACCGAGGCTGCCGTGCAAACCGCCGCCGCCTTCGTCATCGAGTGCATCCGGGCCACACCGGAGGGCGCCGACGAGCGGCTGGGCGTCTGGCTGGAACGCGCCCTGCCTCTGCTGAGCGCCGACCGGGAGGGCCCCCTCTCCCCGGTGCGCAGCGGTTACGGGGAATGAAGGGAATTCGCCCCCAGAACCAATACATATTGTATAATCTATCCAAAATATAACAGAATTTTGCCATTTTACGGCAGTCTGCGGGCCAAAAGCCCGCAGTTTTGCCGTCCGGACAAACAATAAACAAGGACGTGAAAGGACTCTCTTATGCCTGTGTTGAATATCGTATTGGTGGAGCCGCGCATTCCCCAGAACGCTGGCAACGTGGCGCGGACCTGTGCCGTGACCGGCGCCCGACTGCATCTGGTGGGCCCCATGGGATTTACCATTGACGACCGCAAACTCAAGCGCGCCGGGCTTGACTACTGGCACCAGCTTGATATAACATATTACCAGGATTACGCCGACTTTTCAGGAAAGAATAGCGGGCCGTTTTTCTACTTCACCTCCAAGGGCCTGAACCGGCACACCGACGTCCGGTATCCGGACGGTGCGTACCTGGTGTTCGGGCGGGAGGATGCCGGTCTGCCGGAGTCGCTGCTGGTGCAGCATCCCGAGTCCTGTGTGCGGATCCCCATGCGCCGTGGCGAGCGCTGCCTGAACCTGTCCAATTCGGTGGCCGTCGGCGTATACGAAGCACTGCGGCAATGGGATTTTGCCGGGCTTGAAACCCACGGACAGTTGACCAATTACGAATGGAAGTGACACGGAATATGAGTAAAGTAGCATTTTTGACCGATTCCAGCTGCGACATTCCCGCCGATCTTGCCGAAAAATACGGGATCGAGATCGCCTGCTTCCCCATCAACCTGGAGGGGAAGGAGTACATCGAGCGCCGCGACATGACCAACGACCAGTTCTATGAGATGATGCGGGAAGCCAAAGGCGTACCCACCACGGCCGCCATCACCCCGCTGCAGTGGCTGGAATTCTACACTCGTTTTGCCGATGAGGGCTACACCGACCTCGTCCACGTGACCATCAACGCGGGCGGTTCCAGCACCAACCAGAACGCCCACGCCGCCGCCCACATGCTGGCCGAGGAACGCCCCGACTGCCCGATGAAGATCCGCATCATCGACAGCCACACCTATTCCATGGTGTTCGGCTGGTATGTCTGCGAGTGTGCCCGCAAGGTGCGCAACGGTGCCTCGGTGGCCGACGCCGTGCTGGAGATGGAGGAAAAGTTTGCCCGTGTGGAGGTCTGTCTGGCCGCCTACACCCTCAAGCAGATGAAAAAGTCCGGCCGTATCTCGGCGGCTGCCGCCTTTGCCGGTGAGCTGCTGGGCCTGCGCCCCATCATCAGCCTCAACGACGGTGTCTCCCACGTGGAGGCCAAGGTCCGCGGCGATGCCGCCGTGCCTCCCGCCATGCTCAAATGGGTCCACTCCCGGGTGGAGAACATGAAGGAGACCCCCTACATGGTGGCCTACACCGCTTCCACCGCCCGCCGGGATGAGCTGGTCAAGCTGTGCAAGAAGGAGTTCGGCCATGCGCCGCTGTGCACCTTCCAGCTGGGTGCCGCCGTCAGCGCCAACACCGGCCCCGACGCCATTGCCATCGTCTTTGAGGGCAAGCCCCGCCGTCTGTGCGACTATGCGCCCTCCCTGCCGTAAGGATTCATGAATCACCGGCCGTCTGCCCTGTCCCCTCAAACGGGACGGCAGGCGGCTGTTTTTTTGTTTTCCGGCCTCCATTTCCTCTTGTACACACCCGCCAAGTTTGTTATAATAACAGTTTGTTGAGCAACTTAGGATTTTAGGCTCCGCCCCTTCCCACGCGGGAAACGGGCGACAAACCGACGCAAGGCTGGCGGTCTTGCGACCGGTCAAAATCTATCCGCCGGAGTGTATTATGTTGTATTGGATTTTTCTTTTCGTGGTCGTTCTGATCGCCGTCGCCGCGGGCATCCGCCTGGCAATGGACAACAAGGCATCCAAGCCCTCCACCACCCGCACGGCACGGGTGGCCATGGTGGCTGCCGTGTATGTGGTGCTTTGCCTGGTACTGGCTCCCTTCTCTTTCGGTGCCATCCAGGTCCGCGTGGCTGAGATCCTGACCCTCATGCCGATCTTCGGCGCTGAGTACATTGCCGCCGTGACGGTGGGCTGCTTCCTGTCCAACCTGATGGGCGTCGCCATGGGCACCACCGCGGCAGTGGACATCGTGTTCGGCACGGTAGCCACCCTGCTGGCCTGCCTGGTCACCTACCAGCTGCGCAATATCCGCTGGAAGGGCCTGGCCATCCCCGCTTCCATCCCGCCGGTCATCTTCAATGCCCTGATCGTAGGGCCTGAGATCGCCATCTTCTTCTCGGATTCTCCGGCAACGCTGCCGCTGATCGCCTGGAACGCCTTCACCGTCGGCGTGGGCGAGGTCATCAGCTGCATGATCCTGGGCGTGCTGTTTGCCCGGATTGTGGAATCCACCCCCGCCCTGCTCAAGGCCGTGCGGGCTTGACCTGATATTTTTGCATTCTCCGTTTTCAAGGTGGTGACTTCCGGATGAGGACAGAACTGGTTTTGTGGGACTGGAACGGTACCCTGCTGGACGATGTGGCCCTGTGTGTGGATGCGCTCAACCGTCTGCTGGCACGCCACGGGTATTCCCAGCGGTACGATCTGGAGTCCTACCGGAAGATCTTTGGCTTCCCGGTGGAGGAATACTACCTCCGGGCCGGGTTTGACTTTTCCCGCAACAGCTTTGACGAGCTGGCCAAAAGCTACATGGCCGACTACATCCCCGCCAGCACCGCCTGTCCTCTGACCGGCGACGCCCGCCCCACCCTGGACCGGCTGCACAGGGCCGGACTGCGGCAGGTCATCCTGTCCGCCTCCCCCATCGATACCCTGCGCCGCCAGACCGCCGAACGCGGGGTGGCCGACTGCTTCGACACCCTGCTGGGGCTGGGCGACATCTACGCCAAGAGCAAGGTGGAGCTGGGGCTTTCCTATCTGGAGCGCAGCGGCTTCGACCCGGCAAAGGCTGTCATGGTGGGAGATTCCACCCATGACTACCAGGTTGCCCGGGCTCTGGGTGTGGGCTGCATTCTGTACAGCGGCGGGCATCAGTCCGCCGAGGCGCTGGCTTCCACCGGGGCTCCGGTGGTGCCCACCCTCACCGCTGCCGCCGACCGTATTCTGACCGGGCTGGCAGCCAACTGAATTTCATTGCATTCCGGCGCGGCGGCATTTTGTCTGCCGCGCCTTTTTGGAGGGATGGCCGACTATGACCGACCGTGTAAAAGGTTCCATTCTGGCCTTTGGAGGCGCTGCCTGCTGGGGGTTGTCCGGCTGTACGGGGCAGTACCTGTTCACCTATGAGGGCATGAACGCCACCTGGCTCACCCCCATCCGCCTGCTGCTGGCCGGGCTGATCCTCTGCGCTTACTACGGCATCCGCGATCCCAGACTGCTCATCGCCCCCTGGCGCTCCCTCCGGGATGCGGCAGATCTGGTGATCTACGGCCTGGCCGGCGTCAGCTGCTGCCAGCTGCTCTACTTCATGACCATCAACCTGTCCACGGCAGGCATGGCCACCATTCTGCAGGACGTCTCCCCCGCCATGATCCTGGCCATCACCTGCATTTTGGCCCGCCGGGCGCCACGGCTTTTTGAGCTGGCTTCCATCCTGCTGGCCATGCTGGGGGTCTTTCTCCTCACCACCCACGGCAGCCTGACCCATCTGGTCATCTCCCCGGCCGCACTGGCCACCGGGCTGCTCAGCGCTGTCTGTGTGGTCATCTACACCATGTGGCCCAAGCGGCTGCAGAGCATCTACCCCACCCCCATGCTGCAGGGCTGGGCCTTCGTCATGGGCGGGACGCTGTTCTGCCTGATCTTCCGCCCCTGGGCCGCCGGTTATGTGCCCGGTCCCGTGGGCATCCTGGGCATTGCCATCGTTGTCTGCGTGGGCAACCTGCTGGCCTTCTGCTGCTACATGCAGGGCGTCAAGCTCATCGGTCCCCAGCGCAGCAGCCTGTACAGCTTTGCCGAACCCGCCACCGCCGCCCTCATCTCCACCTTTGCCCTGGGCTCTCCTTTCACCCTGTGGGATGCACTGGGCTTCGGCTGCATCTTTGTCATGCTGGTGCTGCTGTCCGCCGGGGCAAGGACTCCCGTGCCCCAGGCACAGCGGTCAGAGGCAAAAAGCTGAGGCAGCTGCACTTTTGCCGTCCCGCCGGATGGACAGTCTGAATGTTTCAGGCTCCATCCGGCTTTTTTATTGCCAGCTCCGGTTCCTCATGGTATACTGTGGATATCCCACCGGAATTTTACACGCATTGGCGAGAAAAGGAGGCTTTCCATGGGGGTTGCACTGCTGGCCGCCGCACAGGAACGCGGCACATCCTGGCCGTCCGGCGCCGACATCTGGCTGCTGTTCTGGGTGCTGTGTACGGCGGTTTACTGCGTTCTGGTCCTGGTCCAGCGGCAGAACTGCACCCGGGCAGGACTCAGGACCGCCGTGGTCTGGTACCTGGCCGCCGAGTTTGTCAACAGTCTGGGATGGGGACTGTATTGCTACCTCCTTCGGCCCGTTTCCGGCGAGTTTTCCGGGCTGCGGCTGATCTGCGGTCTGCCCGTCTGGGTTGTGCTGCTTTCTGCGGCCCTGGTCCTGACCACGAGACAAAACCGCCGGGCGGCCAGCAAACATTCCTGAAATACCGGCGTATCCCCGTTTTTTACACCCGCGCAGGTTTGACAGTATCGCCTGCACGGGTGTATTATATTAGAGTGTGTATTCAGCGCCGGTTTCCGGCGTTTTGCAGGGCGGATTTTTGCCGCTGCTGCGCCGATATGGAATCCAAATCAGACAAAACAGGTGTGTGCTTATGTCCTTTATTGAAAAGCTGTTCGGGAATTTCTCGGACAAGGAACTCAAACGCATCCGTCCCATTGCCCAGAAGGTGGAGGACCTGGACGCCCAGATGCAGAAGCTCTCCGACGAGGAGCTGCGTGCCAAGACCGATGAATTCCGCGACCGTCTGAAAAAGGGCGAGACCCTGGACGATCTGCTGCCCGAGGCCTTTGCCGTCTGCCGCGAGGCCGACTGGCGTGTGCTGGGCCTGAAACCCTACCCTGTACAGATCATCGGCGGCATCGTGCTGCATCGCGCCTGCATCGCCGAGATGCAGACCGGTGAAGGCAAGACCTTGGTGGCCACCATGCCCGTCTACCTCAACGCCCTGACCGGCGAGGGCGTCCACGTGGTCACCGTCAACGACTACCTGGCCAAGCGCGACAGCGAATGGATGGGCAAGGTCTACCGCTTCCTGGGCCTGACCGTCGGCCTGGTGGTCCACGATGTGCCCGCCGCCCAGCGCAAGAAGGCCTACGAGGCCGACGTCACCTACGGCACCAACAACGAGTTCGGTTTCGACTACCTGCGCGACAACATGGTGGTCTACAAGGCGAACATGGTTCAGCGCGGCCATGCCTATGCCATTGTGGACGAGGTGGACTCCATCCTCATCGACGAGGCCCGCACCCCCCTGATCATCTCCGGCAAGGGCGAGGATTCCAGCGTCATGTACAAGCGCGCCGACGACTTTGCCAAGACGCTGAAGAAGAGCGTCATCGTCGAGCTGGAGGACAAGATGCAGGCCGAGGAGCAGGTGGACGGCGACTACGTGGTGGACGAAAAGCGCAAGACCGCCACCCTGACCGAGAGCGGCATCCAGAAAGCTGAGGCCTGGTTCCAGGTGGACAACCTCTCCGACGCCGACAATATGAGCCTGCGCCATTACATTGACCAGGCCATCAAGGCCCGGGGCGTCATGCACCGGGACACCGACTACATCGTCAAGGACGGCGAGGTCATCATCGTCGACGAGTTCACCGGCCGTCTGATGTACGGCCGCCG
>CALXHO010000079.1 GCA_944388125.1 uncultured Gemmiger sp.
AAAGGAAAGGTCTCGTTTAGCTGGGAAGGCAAAACGCAAACGTCGATGAATGCAAAATAGAGCACAATGCCGCCCCTCATTCCGAACCGCCGCACAATGCCGCTGCCGAATATGGTCATTGCAATGGGCAGGAAGATGGCGGCAGCCCACCCCCACCAGGGAACGAGCGTTACCAGATTCAGTACCGGGCGACCGGCGGCAAAAATCAGTTCCCACAGCCATTCCAGCAGCCAGTTGGAAATCATGAGGGCCGCACCGTACAGGATGCCCAGTGCCCAGATGCCCGCCACAATGCGGCGGCGGGGAATGCCGAAGTTGACTGTCAAGGCAAAGTAGAGGCCGGTGAGTGATACCCCCACGCAGAAGGAAGCCAGGATGCCGCCCGCAAAAGCAGTGATGCCGGGGATTCCCATAAGTTCTCCCTCTGCGCCGAAAATCTGTTCCAGCACGGCCATGACCACCGCAACAAACAGCCACAACCCGATCTGGATACACCAGAACGTCAGCAGGCTGCCGCGGATGAGGCGGGCCCAGCGCAGTACAAATTCCGGGAAAGAATAGATACCTTTTTTCTGTATTGACGTCACAGCTGCACCACCACCTTTTTCATATTGCGCCAGGCCAGCACGGCAAACACGATGCCCGGAACTGCAAAGATCAGGCAAATGATTGCCCAGAGCGGCGTGGTCAATGCCACGGGATAGAAGAAAGGCGGAACCGCCTCAAGCAGATAGACCGCTTCGATCGCCATGCCGATTGCCCAGCCCAGGCACCAGGAAACGCCCCAGACCACATTGCGGGCGATCCGACCTTTGGGAATCTGCATCATGAACAGTATCGTCTGCACCAGTGCAAAGGCCGGAATTACCAGCACCGGCACTGTCTCCAGACCAATCTGTGCCACCTCCGGAGAGTCGGAGAGATTGGTAAGCAGCAGATTGTCTGCGGCAAAGAAGACGGTGAGCAAAAAGCCCACCAATTCCAGGCTCCAGAAGCAATCGCCCCGCCGGGCGCCGAAGCTCATGGCCAGGTTTGCCGTAAGCCAGGCATTGGAGACGAGTATGGCCGGGAAAATCACACAGAACATGGACATGACATTGCCATAAGTCACAAACAGGCTGATGTCCGTCATGCGCACGCCTGCAAGGATCACCAGCGTAAATCCGCCCAGGACCAAAACGGTATACATCAGCAAGTCCCGGAACAGGCAGAGTACACGGGTCATATTCACCCCTCCTCGTCGCCGTGACCACAGAGGGCCACAAACACATTCTGCAGGTTCATGCCCGCCACCGTCAGGGCCGGGTCGGCGGCAAGAGCTTCAAACAGCGCGGCATCTCCCCGCACCGCCGCCATCTTATGGGCGCCCAGTTCCTGCACCTGCAAGGGCTGCACGCCGTGTGCCGACAAAGCAGCATCCAGGGCCGTCTTCTCACCGGATACATAGCGGAACTCGTCGATCAGTTCCTCGGTGGGACGGTCGGCAATGATATGCCCCTCATCCAGCACGATGACCCGCTCAAACACACCGGAAGCTTCTTCAATAATATGGGTGGATACCAGGAAGGTCCGTCCGGTGGCGGCGTATTCCTCCAGCAGCATGCGGTAGAACTTCTCCCGCATGATGACGTCCAGGCCCGCGGCGGGCTCGTCCAGAATGGTGATGGGGGCTTTGGATGCCATCGCCGCCGTGATGGTGACCATACTCATCTGACCCTTGCTCAGCTTGGCAATGCTCTTTTTGGGGTCGATGCCGAATTTTTTGATCAGGCTGTCCGCCATATCCTTATCCCAATGGGGGCAGAACAGCTGACCCGCGCGGAGGTAATCCTTTACCCGGATCTGGGCGGTCTCGGCGGTTGCGTTGAGTTCCCGGGCAAAGCAGAGATCCCCGAGAACCTTCGGGTTTTCCCATACAGGCTCCCCGCCGTAGGTCACCTTGCCCGAGTCCATGGTGTTCTGCCCGGTTAGGATGCTGAGAAGTGTTGTCTTTCCTGCGCCGTTGCGTCCGATCAGGCCGTAAACACATCCCGGCTCAATGGTAAGGTTGAGGTCATGCAGCACCTGCTGCTTGCCGTAGCTTTTGCAAAGGCCCTCGGCCCGCAGGACGCGGCCGCCGGCCGGATTGGTCTTGTCGCTCATTGTAGATCCTCCTCTTCGGATTCATCGTTCACCAGCCCAAGCAGTTCTGCCCGGGACATCCCCAGGCGTTTGGCTTCCCGCACCAGAGCGCGGACCTGCTCCCCGGCAAAGGCCTTGCGCCGCCGTGCCTGCAGGGTCTTCAGGGCCCCCTCGGCGACAAACATGCCGATGCCCCGCCGCTTGTACAGAAGCCCTTCGTCCACCAGACGGTTGATGCCCTTGGCGGCTGTGGCCGGGTTGATGTTGAAGGCCCGCGCCAGCTCGTTGGTGCTGGGCACCTGGCTGTCTTCCGGATACTCTCCACGCAGAATCCCGTCTTCCAGCAGCTGCGCGATCTGCTGGTAGATCAGATTCTGGTCGTTCAGGATTCCTTTCAAGTCCGGTCCCCCTTTCCTGGATTTCCTGCAACGGACCATGAAACAGGCGTCCCCGTTCGTTGGTTCATTACTTGTGTAATTAACCATATCACCTTTTTGTTTGTTTGTCAACGAATTGCCGCCGTTTCTCCCGCTTTTTACAAATTTCCCGCCTGTTTCTGACAAAAAAGACCGTGCCAGCCCTGCAAGGCCAGCACGGTCACATTTTTTCTTGATGGGCTACGGTCAGTTTTCTTCCAGTTCGTCCAGCCAGGCCAGAAGCAGTTTACCCTGTCCCAGCAGGTTATCCGAGTAGCGCTCGGCGGCTTCCAGAACGATGACGTCAGGCAGGCCGTCCATTTCCTCGTTGATGACATCCACCGTCACGGCGGCCGTATGCAGCACAACACTCTGGTCATAGCCTGCACACAGGAAAGGCGCCATCATCTCACCGAAACTGTCCCGCAGCATGAGGAGACTTTCCTCACCGGTTCCCTGCCAGTGCATCCGGTAACCATCCGGCGTACAGCTGATCTGTTCAGCCCGGGGCGCATCCACAGAGTAATAAAGGTCATCCTGACAGAGAGTCCATACGGCACTGACATTGGCCAGGTCAGTGAGAGCCTTCTGCTCCCGGGACACCGTGACTTCGCATTCTTCCAGCGGAGTCAGGTTATGTCCTAAAAGTGCCTCGGCCTGTGTCACGGCCTGGTAGGCTCCCACTTCGTTCCAGTGCGTGTCGTATTTATAATAGACCTGCCGTTCCGCCGAGAGGTCGATCAAAGTCTGCTGCGGCCAGACCAGCGGTACGCCTGCCCCGATCAGCTCCCCCGCCAGCGCCTGTACACGGGTGGGGCGGGAAACCACCGGGATACTGTCGGGCATGTACTGACTGTAAACGCCTTCCTTGGCAGGCGCGATCACCACCACAAGGCGGGTACCATATTCTGCCAGACGGTTCTGGAGCGTGCTCAGGGTGTCGGTGAAATCGGCCAGCTCTGCCTCGGTGTAAGCCGTCAGTCCCTGATAGTCTGAGATGCTTTTGGAGTCGGAAACGTCCTTGAGGAACAGCCAGTGATCCTTGCCCAGCAGAACATCACTGGAATCCAGGGTTCCCACCGTCCAGTTCAGCCGTCCGTTGAGGGACATGAATTCATTGCGGAACGGCGCATTGTCATTGAGCCAGTCCTCAAAGGCCGCGGGCCATTCCTCAATGCTGGTATCCGTCGTAGGAAAGCTGGCCAGGGTGCGGTTTTCATGGTTGGCGTTGTCCATCACGGGGGCAAGCAGCAGCCACAGCGGCGCAGGCAGCAACAACATCATCACAAACAGCACCGCCAGGATTCTCCCGTGCTTTTGAGACGCTTGATTTTTCATCTGCTCCCCTCCTCAAAAGCGGAAATAAATGAACGGGTTATAAGTGCTGGACACCAGCAGCATGACGCATCCGAACAGGCAGACCAGCAGCGCCGCCCCCTGCACCGGTCCGGGCGCCGCGCGGTCATAAAGTGCCTTTTTCAGTCTGGGCCAGATCCGCTGCACCACGCCGCACAGAAGGATGCCTGCCCCCAGCAGAATCAGGGTGCGGCCGTCCAGATACCGGGCCACGGGATAGGCTGCACTGCCAGCGGTGGGCAGTATCATGGCGCGCATCCAGACAAGGCCGGCACGAAGCCCCGGCGCCCGGAAAATGACCCACCCCAGTACTACCACCACCAGGGTATACGCATGACCGATGACGGCGGGCCAGCGTTCCAGCTTTTGCCGCAGCCAGACCCGCTCAATGATGAGAAAAACACCGTGCCAGACACCCCACGCCACAAACTGCCAGTTGGCGCCATGCCAAAGCCCGGTCACAAGAAAAACAATGAACAGATTGCGCAGGGTGTTGAATTTGCCGTGGCGGTTGCCGCCCAGTGGGATATAGAGATAGTCCCGGAACCAGGAGGACAGCGAGATATGCCACCGCCGCCAGAATTCGGTCACCGTACGGGAGAGATAGGGATAGTTGAAGTTCTCGGCAAAATGGAAGCCGAACATCTCCCCCAGGCCGATGGCCATATCCGAATAGCCGGAAAAGTCATAGTAGATCTGCAGGGTGTAGTAGATTGCTCCCAGCCATGCCAGAGCCGTGGAGGCACTGCCGGGAACAAGGCCATAGATCTCATCCGCCTTGGCGGCAAAAGCATTTGCCAGAATCACTTTTTTCCCCAGGCCCCAGCAAAAGCGTTTGATGCCGTAGGCCGTCTGTTCCGGAAAAAGGCGGCGGTTGCCCAGCTGCTGTTCGATCTGGCCGTACTGCACGATAGGCCCGGCGATAAGCTGGGGGAAAAAGCTGATGTACAGCGCCAGGCGGAACCAGTTTTTTTGCACCGGATAATGGCCGCGGTACAGATCAATGATATAGCTCATCGCCTGGAAGGTATAGAAACTGATGCCGATGGGCAGGGCGATCTCCCGTGCAGGAAACACTTCACTGCGAAGCAGCCCGTCCACCGTATCCGCCACAAAGCCATAGTACTTGAAATAGCCGAGCAGCAGCAGATTGGCTGCCACCACAATGCCCAGGGCTGCCTTTTTCGCTCCGCCGGAAGTGCGGTCAATGGCCAGTCCCCCTACCCAGTTGAGGGTGATGGAGGCCAGCATCAGAAACAGGTAGACCGGTTCCCCCCAGCCGTAAAACAGCAGGCTTGCCGCCAGCAGCAGGGCATTCTGTCCCCGCAGCGGCAGCAGCCGGCAGCCCAGAAACACCACCGGCAGAAAGATCCACAAAAACACCAGGCTTGAAAACAGCACAGGTTTTCCCCCTCAGTCATTTACCATAAAACGAGCCCCCGCAGATACCGCTCATCCGCGGGGGCAGTGTTGCAAAGGATAGAATTTCAGAAATGCCCGGCGGCTTGAAGGTCCGCGAAGGACACCGCCGAACGATCACCCCAGGCTGATGCCCATGGCACGGGCGACGTTGAGCATGTCACAGTCATCGGGCACGCCGCGGGTCTTGCCCGCAATGTCGATGAGCGGGTTGGAGGTGACATGGCGGTTGACCATGGCCACCGTAACACCGTAGTGTTCGTCCGCCACCAGGCTGGCCGCATACGAACCGAACTGCGTCGCCAGCACCCGGTCATAGGCCGAGGGCGAACCGCCCCGCTGCATGTGACCCGGCACACAGATGCGGGTCTCGGCACCGGTCATCTGCTGGATCTGCATGGCGATCCGGTTGGTGGCCGTGGTGTAGCCCGCCTCGGCACGCTTGGCAGTCCACTCCTTGCGCTTCATCTTGGATTCTGCCGTGGAGAGAGCTCCCTCGGCCACCGCCAGGATGGAGAAATTCTTGCCGGCCTTGGCACGCTTTTCCACCGCCGCGGCAACCTTGTCAATGTCATAGGGATGCTCGGGGATAAGGATGATGTCGGCGCCGCCTGCAATGCCGGAGTAAAGCGTCAGCCAGCCAGCCTTGTTGCCCATGATCTCGATGCACATGACACGGCTGTGGCTGCCCGCCGTGGTGTGGATACGGTCGATGACCTCAGTGGCAATGTCCACGGCGGTGTGGAAACCAAAGGTCACATCAGTGCCGTAGATATCATTGTCAATGGTCTTGGGCAGACCGATGATGTTGAGGCCCTCCTGGCTGAGCAGATTGGCCGTCTTGTGGGTGCCGTTGCCGCCCAGGCAAAGCAGGCAGTCCAGCTTGGCATCTTTGTAGGTCTTTTTCATGGCCGCGACCTTGTCGACCTTGTCCTCCTCAACCACGCGCATCTTCTTGAACGGGGTGCGCTTGGTGCCGAGAATGGTTCCGCCCACCGTCAGGATGCCGGAAAACTCCGACGGGTCCATCTCCCGGTAGTTGCCGTTAATGAGACCGTCATAGCCGTTCATGATACCCACGATCTCGACCTTGTCCCCCATGCGCTGGTACAGTGCCTTGGCTGCACCCCGAATGGTCGCGTTCAGACCCGGGCAGTCACCGCCCGATGTCAGGATACCAACACGCTTTTTCATAGAGAAATACCTCCCTCCGCCCCGGCCTTTGCCCGGCCGGTCTGGCGTGATCAACGCCGAAACTCTGCCATCCGGCGTTTTATTATAGGTTAAATGTACCGCGTTTTTCCCCGCTTTGTCAATATAAACCGGATGCTTTCCCACTGGTAATTTCCTGTCCGCCGCCCCCGACAAAGTTTTTTTGGAAAAGTTTGAAAAAAGCTGTTGACAAAACGGTATCCTGCCGCTATAATAGATAACCGTTGAGGGCAGCGCCAAATGGCAGGCCCAAAACTCCAATGGGGATTCGCATAATGGTAGTGCAGCGGACTCTGACTCCGCCCGTGGGAGTTCGATCCTCTCATCCCCAACCAAAAACCGCAGCAGCCTCGCTGCTGCGGTTTTTTTATCGGGGTGTAGCGCAGTTGGTAGCGCGCTTGGTTCGGGACCAAGAGGCCGTGGGTTCAAATCCCGTCACTCCGACCAGTCGGAGAGCTCAAATCTGAGCTCTCCGATTTTTTTGTTTTCTGCCACTCTCGGAATTTATGGATGTCCATTCTCGTCCGGACAGATCAGTCACAACCCTCTCCCGATTGCCGCCCCGGCAGAACGCAGCCATACTGCACATTGACAAACACCTGCTGCCATGATAAAATGTATGAGTTCGGCTGGCATAGCTCAATTGGCAGAGCAGCTGATTTGTAATCAGCAGGTTGCAGGTTCGATTCCTGTTGCCAGCTCCAAGAGCCGCGTTTTATGGTCATTTTTTGGCGTAAAACGCGGCTCTTCTTATTGTGGAGTTTCCAATACATAAAACGCAAAATCCCACAGCAAAAAGCCGCCCGTGCACATGGCACGGACGGCTTTTCTTCACGAGGCTGCTGCCCGTCAGGCGAGATTAGTCGCTGACGTAGGGCATCAGAGCCATATGACGGGCGCGCTTGATGGCAACCGTCAGCTCACGCTGATGGAAGGCG
>CALXHO010000080.1 GCA_944388125.1 uncultured Gemmiger sp.
CACATCGGCGGGAGAAAGGAGCTTGTCCTTGAAGCCGCTGATCTGGGCGATGGCAGACTTGACCGGCAGGAACTTGTCGTCGATGAGCAGTTCCTTGTAGATCAGCTTCATGACCCGCTGCTGGTCGTCAGAATCGTAGATGGTGAAGCTGCGGGGAAAGCCGATGCGCTCGGCGTCCCGGCGCAGGATCCGCACGCAGGCGGAGTGGAAGGTGGAGGCATTGACATCGCCGCCCACCGTCTCCCCCAGCATGGCTTTGAGGCGCTCTTTCAGCTCCCCCGCCGCCTTGTTGGTAAAGGTAATGGCCAGCACGTTCCAGGGCCGGGCGGGATGCACGGCCAGGCGGCGCTCGATGGCGGGAGGCAGCTCACTGCCCGCCTGCACCGCCTTTTGCAGGGCTTCCATCTCGCTGGAGGCAAGGCCGCCCTCCGGCATGGTGCGGGAACCGTAGGCCGCGCCGAACCGGATGATGTTGGCAATGCGGTTAACCAGCACCGTCGTCTTGCCGCTGCCGGCGCCCGCCAGGATCAGCAGCGGGCCTTCGGTGCAGAAAACAGCCTGCTGCTGCACGCTGTTGAGCCGGGGAAAGCGCGCCGCAATATACCGGTCACGCAGAGAAAAATAATCGTTGGAATGTGTATCGGACATGGGTGATTCGTTCCGTCCTCTCCGGGTTTCAAAGTGTGCCGCGGAGCAGTCTTTTCCGCCCCGCCGGAAAGGCAGCCCGGGCGCCCTGCAGGGCGTCCGCCGCCAAAAATCGCTATCAGCTTAGTATAGCATAAATCGCGCCCGGCGAAAAGGCTCCGAGCGCGATTTACAGTTGTAACTTTTATAGGGCAATGCTCACCTGCCAGATGGGCGGCGATCCCGGGCCTTGTCCCGCAAAGCGCGGGCCCCCATGCCCATCAGCAGCCCTAAAAATGTGAAAATCAGCGGGCAGACCATCACGGCAAAGCCCATGGGGGCAATCTTTGTAATCCCCAGCGCCGTGGACAGGGATGTGGTGACCAGAATATGCAGCCCGTACAGGGCAGGCAGCAAGACCAGTGCACCCCACCGCCAAAGCCCCCATTCTCTCTGCCAGCCGACGGCGACGGCTGCCGCCAGAGTTGCCAGCGGCAGAAGAATCCGCAGTGCCAGAATGCCGTACGCCATGATCCATCCGCCGCCGCCCATGCCCAGCCAGTACCAGGCGACGCAGAACCCCCAGACCGGCAGGTAGATGGCAAGCCACAGCCAGCGCCTCCCGGATTTTTGGGGTGCGGACGAACGGTCGGTTTTGTGTGCGGATACGGACATAGTGAGCACCTCCTTGCGGCAGGGTGTGGGTGCGGCATCCGGTCACGGGGTCACGGGCGGGAAAGTTTCTTACAGGATGGGATGCCAGACCTTGGGCGTGGCGTCCCGGAAGCCCGCCGTCAGCTGGGACCCCAGCGACAGGCTGGCTGCCGTGCCCCGGGCCACACAGTTGAGCGGGTCCGGTGCAATGGCCACATTGACATGCAGAATGCCGGCCAGGTAACCGGGCAGTCCCCGCAGCATGGAGCCGCCGCCGGTCAGCAGGACCCCGGTCTGGGAGACATCGGCCGCCAGCTCCGGGGGAGTACTTTCCAATACGCCCCGGGCCGCCGAGGCAATGCGGGCCACCAGCTCCCGCACCGGCTCGTACAGATCCCGGGTATAGACGATCTGGCGGGCGGGAAGGTTTGTCTGCCAGGAATGGCCGCGCACCTCCATGATGCCCTCAAAATCGCTGTCGGAACAGCTGGCCACCTGTTTTTTCAGCTGTTCGGCGGTGGCAGGGCCGATGGCAAGACCGTATTTTTCCTGCACGCACTGAGCAATACAGTTGTCGAAAGCATTGCCCGCCACCGGGACGCTGGCCGCCCGGACCCGGCCGCCCATGCTGATGACGGCAATGTCGGTAGATCCGCCGCCAATGTCGATGACCATGCATCCCCGGGGCTGGCGGATATCCAGCCCTGCCCCCAGCGCAGCGGCAACAGGCTCGTCCACCAGGTAGACCTGGCGGGCTCCCGCCGACATGACCGCCTCCACCACGGCATCGGCCTCAATGCCGGTGATGGCTGCCGGGACACAGACCGCTACCCGTGGGCGGCGGATCCGGGAGCGGCAGACCTCATTAATAAAGCGCACGATCAGCTCATGGGTCATGCGGTGGTCCTGGATGACGCCGTCCCGCAGCGGACGGATCAGCTCTATATAGGAAGGCACCCGCCCCACCATCCGCAGGGCTTTGTCCCCTACCGCCACGATGGAACCGGTGCGGGTATCCACCGCGCCGATGCTGGGCTGGGAAAAGACAACGCCCTGTTTTTCGGTGGCAATGATGATGGACGTCGTCCCCAGATCAATGCCGATGTCCTGCTGCTTCATATCTGATCTCCTTGTTGTTTGGTAATATATGAGGCCGTTCCTCCTCCACGGCAAGGCTGACGGCAAACACATCCGCCGCCCCGCCCTCAAACAGGGCCTGGGCACAGGCCGACACGGTGGCGCCGCTGGTGATGACATCGTCCACCAGGAGAATCCGCCGTCCTACCACCGCCGGATAGTCACATACAACATAACCCTTTTTCCGGTTTTCCAGCCGCCCCGCAAGGTCCAGGTCTTTCTGCGGCTGCATCCGCCGGACCGGGCGCAGGGCCCGGTAGACCGGCAGGTCGAGAATGCGGCCCATTCGCCGGGCTATGTACTCGGGAATCCGGGGCTTTCTTTCTTCCCCCAGCCGCGGCGGGACCGGGACGATACAGTCAAACGGCCGCAGATGCGGCACACCGAGATAGACTGGCAGCAGCCCCGTTCTCTCCGCCGGCTGTGCGGGGAACATCCGCAGCGTCGCAAGGTCGGTCAGTTCCCGCAGATACCAAAGATGTCCGTGGAGTTTGCAGCGCAGAATCGCCTGCCGGATTTCTTGCTCATAGTAGTAAGCGCTGGCTGCGCCTGCTGCTGCATAAAAACAGTGTTCCGTAAGGGGCAGGCGCGGCGGCAGATGCCGCAGTTCCTTTTCCCTGGCCGCGCAGGCCGGACAAAGCAGGCCGTCGACAGCGTCGCAGCCCAACACCCTATCACACAGCGGACACCGCCGCGGAAAACATAAAAGCGTAACCGTTTCCCATACGCTGCGCAGCGCTGTCAGTTTCACTTTACATCATGCCCCGGATCAAGAAGATACCGCAGGCCGCTGAAGCGCCGATTCTGCCGTACATTCCTGACCATGGTCTGTTCCGTCCTGCTGCTGCCTGCCAGCACACAGAGTTTTCTGGCACGGGTGACCCCCGTGTACAGCAGATTCCGGTAACAAAGGCGTGCCGGAACATCGGCAGCGGGCAGCACTACGGCCGGAAATTCCGAGCCCTGACTTTTGTGCACCGTCACCGCGTAAGCCGGTTCCAGTTCATTCAGCTGATCCGCCGTATAGGTGTAACGGCGGTCATCCATTTGCACCGTGACGGTGCGGTTTTCAGTATCCACTGCCGTTACGATGCCCATATCCCCGTTATACGCACCGACGCCGGCCTCGGCACCGTTGCGCTCGTAGGTAATGTCGTAGTCGTTTTTAATCTGCATCACCTTGTCGCCCAGACGCAGCACTCTGCCGCCATCCGAGGAACCGATCTGCGGCTTGCCGGGTTTGGGCGGGTTGAGCAGTTCCTGCAGCCGACGGTTGAGTTCCACGCTTCCGGTCGGTCCCACCTTGGTGGGACAAAGCACCTGGATATCCCGCACCGGATCAAACCCGTATGCCTGGGGCAGACGGGTCGTCACCAGATCACAGACCAGCCTCTGGCAGGCAAGCCCCACCGATTCGATCATGAAAAAATCATCATTTTTGCCGCCGCTCTGCGGCATCTCGCCATTGACGATGCGGTGGGCATTGCGCACAATCAGACTCTCCCCTGCCTGTCGGAACACCTCGTTCAGACGGACGGTGGGCAGCGTGCCGGCACGCAGGATTTCCCCCAGAATATTGCCCGGGCCAACGCTGGGCAGCTGGTCGGCATCTCCCACCAGCACAATCCGGCAGGAAGGGCGCAAAGCCGCCAGCAAAGCCTGGAACAGCTTTACATCCACCATACTGACCTCATCCAGAATGACCACATCGCATTTGAGCAGATTCTTTGCATTATGGATGAAGCGCAGTGTTCCTGAGGTATAATCCACCTCCAGCAGGCGGTGGATGGTCGACGCCTTGTGCCCGGTCAGCTCACTCATCCGCTTTGCTGCCCGGCCGGTGGGCGCGCAGAGAGCCACCCGGTCATAGGATGCCTCATACAGCGAGAGAATTGCATTGACCGTGGTCGTCTTGCCGGTGCCCGGACCACCCGTCAGCACCATGATGCGGGAGGACAGTGCCAGGCGGATTGCCTCTTTCTGCAGCGGGGCGTAGGTCACCCCCTGGGCAAATTCCAGCACGCGAATGTCGCTGTCCAGCGTCTTGGGCGGCTCGGTGGGATAACCGGCCAGTTCCCGCAGCCGGGCGGCAATCTCTTCCTCCGCCTCCAGAAGGTCGGGCAGATAGATATATTCAGTGCCGCCAAAAAACCGTGACCGCAGCTCGTCCGAGGCAAGCATTCCTTCAAGGCCGTCCTCCACCCGTTCCGGTTCCAGACGCAGGAACTGTGCCGTGCTCTCCAGCAGTTTGGCGCGGGGCAGACAGGTATGGCCGTTGCCTGCATTGTGGCGCGTGACATACAGCAGTCCCGCCTCCACCCGCAGCCGGTCATTCATTTCAAAGTGCAGACAGTTGGCAATGACGTCCACCTGGCTGAATTTCAGATGGAGCGGTTCCCCGCACAAAAGATAGGGGTTGTCCTGCAGGATCGTGACTGCGTTGGCCCCGAAACTGCGGTAAAGATCAACGGCATTCTGCGCCGAGAGACCGAATCCGGCCGCCCAGGCCACAACCTCCCGCACACCGTACATCCGCTTGAACTCTTTGGAGATTGCCTCCGCCTTGTCCGGGGTGATTCCCCGGATCTCGCACAGCTGCTGGGGGCTGTCGGCAATGACGGTGAGGGTGTCGTCCCCGAATTCTGCCACAATCTTCTTGGCGGTGGAGGGTCCGATATAGGGCAGTGCCCCGCTGGAAAGATAACTCAGTGTGGCGGCGGTGTCCTGGGGCAGGGATGCCTCACAGGTCTCGGCTCGGAACTGCTCCCCATAGTTGGGGTGGGTCGTCATGTGACCGTACACCACCACCGACATGCCGTTATCCACACTGCCCACGTTGCCCGCCACCACAATATCGGTGCCCTGGGCGTCCACCTCAAACACCGCATAGCCGGTCTGGGGATTTTCATAAATCATATGCTCTACAACTCCCTCGAGCTTTTGCAGCTCAGGGGCACTCTGCGCACCGTTTCCGGCCATAGGGCGGGCCTCCTTTCCGGGGATTCCTGTCAGGTCGTCTGACGGCCTGACGGGTACAATCCTCCAAAATATAAAATACATTATAACGGAATCGACAACGTTTGGCAAATACCGACGTTCTGCACAACTTTCGCCGGAACGCCCTCACAAAGTCCGGTGAGCCGGCACACAAAAGACGGCGGCACACCGGAGAGTTTGCCCCGATCTGCCGCCGTCCGGCTGATTTTCCATTTGATCCGGTCACGCCGGTTTGCTTCCCCCGGAATTCCGGCGGAGAAAACCGCTGCCCACGCTCAGAGGTAAAGCACGCGGCCTTCCTTGCGGTCCGCTGCGGGGCGGGTGCCGCCGGGTGCAGCATAGCCCAGGATGCAGTTGCCTACGCCGTAGTAGATCTCCGGGTCAAGGCCCCACTCTTTCAGCAGCTCCTTGCCGCGGGGAGAATCGAACATTTCCTTGGCACGGTGGATCCAGCAGGATGCCAGGCCGATGCTCTCGGCGGCCAGCATCATGTTGCCCAGGGTCAGGCTGCCGTTTTCCCGCGAGGTATGTACATCCCGGCGTGCCAGAACCACAAGAACCGTGGGCGCACCGTAGAATGGGTCGTTGTCGGTGCCCATGATTTCGGCATTCATTCTGGACAGTTCATCCCGCAGAGCCTTGTCCTGCACCGCCACAATGACAGGATCCTGCGCCCCGCGGCCGGATGCCGCCCACAGGCCGGCGTCAATGACGGTATCCAGGCTGTCGCGGTCGACCTGACGGTCCTGATAGGCCCGGCAGCTGCGGCGGGAATGGATGGTTTTGAGTGTATCATTTGTCTGCATAAAAAGTACCTCCCTTGCAGTTGAATCCTGAAAGAAACGGGTTCTGTTTTTATTATAGCACAGTTTTTCAAAACCGGAATACGACGCTGTACATGCAAAAACCAGAAAATGGCAGTTGTGCCCAAAAGTTTTCGATATTTTTTTATCAATTTTGCCGTTTCTTACATTGCGGTTTTGTAGGAATTACGGTATACTATCCGTAGTACCAAATTAAATTGGAGTACAAGGAGGTTTTTCCGATGAAAAACATCGATCTGAGCAAATACGGCATCTCCGGCACCACCGAGGTCGTATACAATCCTTCCTATGAGACGCTGTTCGAGGAAGAGACCAAGCCCGGCCTGGAAGGCTACGAAAAGGGTCAGGTCAGTGAGCTCGGCGCAGTCAACGTCATGACCGGCATCTACACCGGCCGCTCTCCCAAGGACAAGTTCATCGTGATGGACGAGAACTCCAAGGACACCGTGTGGTGGACTTCCGAGGGCTACAAAAACGACAACCATCCTGCATCGGAAGAGACCTGGAAGGCCGTCAAGGAAATTGCTCAGAAAGAGCTGTCCAACAAGCGCCTGTTCGTTGTCGACGCCTTCTGCGGCGCCAACAAGGACACCCGCATGGCCATCCGCTTCATCATGGAAGTGGCATGGCAGGCACACTTTGTCACCAACATGTTCATCCGCCCCACCGAGGAGGAGCTGGAGAACTTCGAGCCTGATTTCGTTGTCTACAACGCTTCCAAGGCCAAGGTCGAGAACTACAAGGAACTGGGCCTGAACTCTGAGACTGCCGTTGTCTTCAACATCACCAGCCGTGAGCAGGTCATCCTGAACACCTGGTACGGCGGCGAGATGAAGAAGGGCATGTTCTCCATGATGAACTACTACCTGCCCCTCAAGGGCATTGCTTCCATGCACTGCTCCGCCAACACCGACCTCAACGGCGAGAACACCGCCATCTTCTTCGGCCTGTCCGGCACCGGCAAGACCACCCTGTCCACCGACCCGAAGCGTCT
>CALXHO010000081.1 GCA_944388125.1 uncultured Gemmiger sp.
CGCCGCGTCCCCGGCCCCAACTACCGCTGCGAGACCTTCCTGGTGGATATTCAGGAGGTCATGATGACCGAGCGCAAACTGCCCGACGAGTTCATCAACGAGCGCGGCAACAACATCACCGAGGCCTTCAAGGAGTGGTGCCGCCCCCTCATCGGCGCGCCGCTGCCCAAGCTGATGGATTTAAGACCCTGACAATACCAAAGGGGAGTGAATATCATGTTGAAACTGACTATCCGCGATCAGCGCGCCCTGGTGGGCGAGGCTGAACTGGCCTCCGCCATCCGGGACGGGGTGCCCACCCTGCTGCGGGCCCGGACCGGCGAGGAACGCTACGCCGACAGCCAGGGCTGGCTGCATGTGGACGAGTGGGCCGGGGAGGAAGTGCTGGCCCACATCGAGCGCATTGCCGCCCACATCCGGGAGACCTGCGACGCCTTTGTGCTCATCGGCGTGGGCGGGTCCAACAACGCCGCCCGCAGCGTCATTGAGGCGCTGGCCGACGGCACCGGCCCCGAGATCGTCTACGCAGGCAACACCCTGTCCGCCAACGCCATGAACCGCATGCTGAAAAAGCTGGAAGGCAAGCGCTTTGCGGTGGACTGCATCGCCAAGAACTTTGAGACGCTGGAGCCCGGGGCCTCCTTCCGGGTTCTGCGCCGGGAACTGGCCGCCCGCTATTCCCCCGAGGAAGCCGCCGACCGCATCATCTGCACCGGCACCTACGGTTCCTCCCTGGAAGCGCTGTGCAAGGCCGAGGGCTACACCTTTGTGCCCTTCCCCACCAATGTGGGCGGCCGCTACACCGCCATGACCTACGTGGGACTTTTGCCCATGGCTGTGGCGGGCATCGACATCCGGACCCTGGTCCGGGGCGCCGCCGACATGGAGACGACGCTGCACACCGGCGTGCCGGAGGACAACCTGGCCCTGCGCTATGCGGTGCTGCGCAACCTCTACTATCAGCGCGGCTACAAGCTGGAACTGCTGGCCAGCTTTGAGCCCCAGTTCCGCTGGTTCTACAAATGGTGGGTCCAGCTGTTTGCCGAGAGCGAGGGCAAGGACGGCAAGGGGCTTTTCCCCGTCACCGCCGAGTTCTCCGAGGAACTGCACGCGGTGGGCCAGTACATCCAGGACGGCGCCCCCCTGATGTTCGAGACCTTCCTGGACGTGGAGGCCCGGCAGGACAGCCTGGTCGTCATGCCCGACGGCAAGGCCGACTACTTCGACTACCTCAACGGCAAGGACTTCTACGACATCAACAAGGCGGCCTTCTCCGCCACCGTCACCGCCCACAGCGAAAAGCTGCCCTGCCTCATCTTCGACGTCCCTGCCCTGGACGCCTACAACTTCGGCCAGCTGTTCTACTTCTTCCAGTTTGCCTGCTACATCTCGGGCAGCCTGCTGGGCATTAACCCCTTCGACCAGCCCGGCGTGGAGGCCTACAAGGGCTGGATGTTCAAGGCCCTGGGCAAGTAACTTCTTTTGTCTTCTCCTTTGTCCATACATCTCAAATGCGGGAAGCCCCCGCGGTGCTTTGCACCGCGGGGGCTTCCCGTCTCTATGGTGGATTCCCGCCTCTTTTGAATACGATTTAAAATATCATTCGTAAATATTCCGAATCGTATTTTTTCAGATTCTGTTCCCGTCCGGCTCACTCTGCCCAGTCCCGGGCACGGCTGACCGCCTTGCGCCAGCCTGCGTACAGGCGGTCCCGCCGGGCCTCATCCATAACAGGGGAATAGACCCGGTCCAGCGTCCACTGGCTGCGGATCTCGTCCAGGTCCTTCCACACGCCGGTGGCAAGGCCCGCCAGGTAGGCGGCCCCCAGAGCGGTGGTCTCCCGGATCATGGGGCGGCGGATGGTACGGCCCACAATGTCCGCCTGGAACTGCATGAGGAAGTTGTTGGCCGAGGCCCCGCCGTCCACCCGCAGTTCTTTCAGGGGGATGCCGGTGTCCTCCTCCATGGCGTGGAGGACGTCCCCCGTCTGGTAGGCGATGGATTCCAGCGCCGCCCGGATGATGTGGTTGCGCCCGGCCCCCCGGGTCAGGCCCAGAATGGCTCCCCGGGCGTACATGTCCCAGTAGGGCGCCCCCAGCCCGGTGAAGGCCGGCACCACATAGACCCCGGCGCTGTCCCTGACTTTCTGGGCAAAATATTCGGTGTCGGCGGCCTCGGTGATGAGGTGGAGCTCATCCCGCAGCCACTGCACCACGGCGCCGCCCACAAAGACGCTTCCCTCCAAAGCGTAGGTCACCTTGCCGCCGATGCCCGCCGCAATGGTGGTGAGCAGACCGTTTTTGCTGACAAACATGTCGCTGCCGGTGTTCATGAGAAGGAAACACCCTGTGCCGTAGGTATTTTTTGCCTCGCCGGGGGCAAAGCAGGTCTGGCCGAACAGCGCCGCCTGCTGGTCCCCCGCTATGCCCGCGATGGGCACCTCCACCCCCTGGATGTTGACGGTGCCGTAGACCTCGCTGCAGCTGCGCACCTCGGGCAGCATGTTCATGGGGATGTCCAGCCGCTCACAGATGCGCTTGTCCCAGCAGAGGTTCTTGATGTCGTAGAGCATGGTGCGGCTGGCGTTGGTGTAGTCGGTCACATGGACCTTGCCGCCGGTGAGCTTCCAGATCAGCCAGGTGTCCACCGTGCCGAAGAGAAGCTGCCCTGCCCGGGCTTTCTCCCGGGCGCCGGGGACGTTGTCCAGGATCCAGCGGATCTTGGTGGCGGAGAAATAGGCGTCGATCAAAAGGCCGGTGTGTTCCTTCACATAGGCGGTGAAGGCGGCGTCCTTCATCAGTTCCTCACAGAACGCGGCGGTGCGGCGGCACTGCCAGACGATGGCGTTGTAGACGGGGCGGCCCGTCTCTTTGTCCCAGACGATGGCCGTCTCCCGCTGGTTGGTGATGCCGATGCCCGCGATCTCCCGCACGTCGATGCCGCTCTGGGCCAGCACCTCCATGAGGACGCCGTACTGGCTGGAATAGATCTCCATGGGATCATGTTCCACCCAGCCGGGGTGGGGGTAGTTCTGGGTGAACTCCTTCTGCGCCAGCTGGATGATGTTCTGCTTCCGGTCAAACAAAATGCACCGGCTGCTGGTGGTGCCCTGGTCCAGCGCGATGATGTACTGCTTCATGGCAAGGCCTTCCTTTCGGGTGGATTGTCCGCGCCGCGGATACAAACAAAGCGGGCCGAACCAATGTCCGTCCCGCTCGCATCTCTATGCTGTCATTATGGCAAAGGCCGGTCCAAAAGTAAAGGCCCGGGGCGGAAAATCTGTGTTTTACCAAAATCCCGCCGGGCGTTTTTGGACATTGTCACGGTTTTTGTCTGCCCCCTTTGACAAACATTGAACACCGTGTTAGCATAAAATCAAATGAAATGCTCCTTGAGTATCTGTGTGCGGGCGTAAAGGCGGTTGGGCGTCTTTGCGCCCTTTTTGCACCCGTTCCCTCTTTCATTTCTTCGCACAAGGGAGTGAGTTTTGTATGTACGATGTCATCGTCATCGGCTGCGGCGTGGTGGGGGCCGCCACCGCCTACCGGCTGGCCCGCTACCGGCTGCGCGTCGCTGTGCTGGAAGCCTGCAACGACGTGGCCAACGGCACCACCAAGGCCAACAGCGCCATCATCCACGCGGGCTACGATCCCGAGCCCGGCACCCTCATGGCCGCCCTCAATGTGGAGGGCAACCGCATGACCGCCGAGATCTGCCGGAAGCTGGACGTGCCCTTCCGGCGGTGCGGGTCGCTGGTGGTGGGTTTTACCCCCGCCGACCGGGCCATGCTGGAAACGCTGTATCAGCGGGGTGTGGCCAACGGCGTGCCCGAACTGAGCCTGCTCTCCGGGGAGGAGGTCCATACCCTGGAACCCGCCCTCTCCCCCGAGGTGTGCGGCGCCCTGCTGGCCCCCACCGCCGGCATCATCGACCCCTGGGGCTTTGCCTTGGCCATGATCGAGACCGCCGTGCAGAACGGGGTGGAGCTGCACCGCAGCTGCCCGGTCACCGCCATCACCGCTCTGCCGGAGGGGAACTTCCGCCTCTCCACCCCCAAGGGCTCCTTTGAAACCCGCTGTGTCATCAACGCGGCGGGAGTGGACGCCGACCGGGTCCACCGGCTGCTGGAACCCATCCACTGGAAGATGACCCCCAACCGGGGCGAATATTACCTGCTGGACAAGAGCGAGGGTTCCCTGGTGGACCATGTGATCTTCCAGTGCCCCGGCCCCGAGGGCAAGGGGGTGTTGGTCTCCCCCACCGTCCACGGCAACCTGATCGCCGGGCCCAATGCCGAGCCGGTCACCGACCGCCTGGACCTGGGCAACACCGCCGACGGGCTGAACTTTGTCCGCGCCCGGGCCCTCAAAAGCGTACCGGGCATTCATTTCCGCCAGAACATCCGCAATTTCAGCGGTATCCGGGCCAACACCGACCAGGGGGATTTCCTCATCGGGGCCAGCCCCAACCATCCGGGCTTCATCGATCTGGCGGGCATCAAGTCCCCGGGACTGTCCTCCGCCCCGGCCATCGGCAAGCGGGCGGCGGAGCTGGTGGCCGAAGCCGGGCTGCCCCTGGAGGAAAAGGCGGAGTTTCTGGACGAGCGCCATGTGGTGCGTTTCCGCCATCTGTCCCCGGAAGAGAAAAATGCCCTCATCGCCAAAGATCCCCGCTACGGCCGGGTGATCTGCCGGTGTGAGACCATCACCGAGGGGGAGATCGTGGATGCCCTCCACGGCCCCGTTCCCGCCTGCACCGTCAACGGCGTCAAGCGGCGGTGCAATGCAGGCATGGGCCGTTGCCAGGGAGGCTTCTGCGGGCCCAGGGTCCAGGAGATCATCGCCCGGGAGCTGGGCGTCCCGCCCACCGAAATCCTGCTGGAACAGGAGGGCAGCTGGCTGCTGGCCTGCGAGACAAAACAGCCGAAGGAGGGTTCCGGCCATGTATGAACTCATCGTCATCGGCGGCGGTCCTGCCGGGCTCGCCGCTGCCTGCAAAGCCTGGGAGGAAGGTCTGCGCCACATCCTGGTCCTGGAACGGGATCAGGAGCTGGGGGGCATCCTCAACCAGTGCATCCATAACGGCTTCGGCCTGCAGCGCTTCAAGGAGGAGCTCACCGGCCCCGAGTACGCCGGGCGGTTCATCGGCATGCTGCAAAAGACCGGCGTGGAGGTCAGGCTGGACACCATGGCCCTGCAGATTGTCCCCGGCCAGGACGGCGCCCCCCATCAGGTCCATGCCGTTAACGGCAAAAACGGCTATCAGGTGCTGGAGACCCGGGCGGTGGTGCTGGCCATGGGCTGCCGGGAGCGCACCCGGGGCGCCATCTCCATCCCCGGCGAGCGCCCCGCGGGTATCTTCACCGCCGGGGCGGCCCAGCGCTATCTGAACATCGAGGGCTACATGGTGGGCCGCCGGGTGATCATTCTGGGGTCGGGGGATATCGGGCTCATCATGGCCCGCCGCATGACGCTGGAGGGCGCCAAAGTGCTGGCCTGCGTGGAACTCCTGCCCTATTCCAGCGGCCTGACCCGCAACATCGTCCAGTGCCTCAACGACTACGACATTCCCCTCTACCTCTCCCACACCATCACCGATATCCGGGGCCATAACCGGGTGGAGCAGGTCACCGTCAGTGAGGTAGGCCCCGACCGCCGGCCCATTCCCGGCACCGAGATGGTATTCGACTGCGACACGGTGCTGCTGAGCGTGGGCCTGCTGCCCGAGAATGAGCTGACCCGCGGTGCGGGCATCGACATCGATCCCCGCACCAGCGGCGCAAAGGTATATGAAAATATGGAGACGGCTGTCCCCGGGATTTTTGCCTGCGGCAATGTGCTGCACGTCCACGATCTGGTGGACTACGTCTCCGCCGAGAGCGAGCGTGCCGGCGCCGCTGCCGCCGCCTACGTAAAGACCGGCCGGGAGGAGGCCGCCCTTCGCACCATCGCCCTGCAAAACGGGGAGGGCATCACCTACACGGTGCCCCAGCAGATCCGCCTGGAAGCCCGGCCCCGCCCCGCCGAAGTCTTTTTCCGGGTCAACCGGGTCACGGGAGCCGCCGCCCTTGTGGCGGAGGACGCCGCAGGCCGGGAGGTCGCCCGCTTCAGGCGCGGCCACCTGGCCCCCGGCGAGATGGAACACATCGTCCTGCCCGCCGCCGCACTGCAGGATGCCGCGTCCCCCCTGACCATCCGCATGGAGGAGGTGTCTCAATGAAAGAGCTGGTCTGTATTGTCTGTCCCCGGGGCTGCCGCCTGACGGTGGACGAGGAGAACGGCTACACCGTCACCGGCAACAGCTGCCCCCGGGGCGCCGAGTACGGCCGCACCGAGCTGCAGCATCCCACCCGGGTGCTCACCACCACCGTCCGGGTGGAGGGCGGCGTCCACCGCCGTCTGCCGGTCAAGACCAGCCGGGCCATTCCCAAAGGTCTGCTCATGGCCGCCATGGAGGAGGCGGCCGGGGTCAGCGTCACCGCCCCCGTAAAAGCCGGGCAGGTCGTTCTCCCCGATCTTCTGGGCACCGGCGCCGACCTGATCGCCACCCGTGACCTGCCCGCCCTTCCCTGATTGTTTCCCCTAAAAAACCACCCCGCCGGGTTGCACTTCCGGCGGGGTTTTCTTATACTGTATACATTTCCAATCAATGCAAGGAGGGTTTCGTCATGCCCTACGATGCCGCCACATACAAAGGCCTGCTGGTCCAGGGCCGCCTGCACGAGGCCCTGGACTATCTGGCACAGTTTCCCGAGCAGGAAAGCCTTTCCCGCCGCACCCGTCGCCGGTTCACCGCCCCCCGGCCTTTGATCCCGGGGCATGACCCGCTGCTGACGGAGCTGGGCAGGGCCTTCCAGACCTATTATAGCGAGGTATTCTGGCATGAGCTTGCCCTGGATGGCTGTGACGCCCGTCTGCTGCAAACCCTGGCAGAATGCTCATGTACGGTAAAGAAGCAAGCAACCGAAAACAATAGATAGACCGCCAGCACTACACTATTCCGAACCA
>CALXHO010000082.1 GCA_944388125.1 uncultured Gemmiger sp.
GCCGATGGCGGAGAGCATGCCGTACAGCACAAAGCTGAGGCCGCCGATGATGCCGGTGGGGATGGTGTTGATGATGGCCTCAAACTTGGGGCAGAAGCTGAGCAGGATGGCGAAGCAGGCGGCCAGACGGATGACCAGGGGATCATAGATCTTGGTCAGGGCCAGCACGCCGGTGTTCTCGCCGTAGGTGGTGTTGGCGGGGCCGCCCAGCAGGCCGGCCATGGTGGTGGCAAGACCGTCGCCCAGCAGGGTGCGGTTGATGCCGGGGTCGCGGATATAGTTCTTGCCGGTGGTGGCGCTGATGGCGGCAATGTCGCCGATATGCTCCATCATGGTGGCCAGGGCGATGGGCACGATGGTCAGCAGGGCGCTGATGAACTCAGGGCTGCCGTCGATGGCCAGCAGACCGGTGGCCTCCGCCTTGACGGGGAAGCCGAACCAGCCCGCCGCCGCAATGGAGGTGAAGTCGATCTGGCCGGTGATGAGGGCCACAATATAGGAGGCGATGACGCCCAGCAGGATGGGCAGGATCTTGATCATGCCCTTGCCCCAGATGTTGCAGATGATGACCACGCCCAAAGCCACAATGGCCAGCAGCCAGTTGGTCTCGCAGTTGGTGATGGCGCTGGGGGCCAGGATCAGGCCGATGGAGATGATGATGGGGCCGGTGACGATGGGCGGGAAGAACTTCATGATGCGGCGGATGCCGAACACCGAGATCAGGGCGCTGACCGCCACGTACAACAGGCCCGAGAAAGCCACGGCGGCGCAGGCGTAGGGCAGCATCTGGGTGTTGGCCACGGTGGCCTCACCGTTGGCGTCGGGCAGCATGGGGGCCACGATGGCAAAGCCGCCCAGGTAGGCGAAGGACGAGCCCAGGAAGGCGGGAACCTTGCCCTTGCACAGGAAATGGAACAGCAGGGTGCCCAGACCGGCGCACAGCAGGGTGGTGGAGACGCTCAGGCCGGTGATGAGGGGAACCAGCACCGTTGCGCCGAACATGGCGAACATGTGCTGCAGGCCCAGCACCAGGACCCGGGGCGTGCCCAGCGTGCGCGCATCGTAAATACCTTTGGAGTAATCGATGGGCGCGGTGTTTTTGGATTTCTCACTCACAGATAATTACCTCCTGACCTTATCTCCTCCGGAAACGCGCCGGGCGACGGCACAAAAAAAGAAGCCCTGCATCCGAAACAAACGGAAAAGCAGGGCCTGTGGCCGTTGCAATAGCAAAGGAAAAAGACAATGCGTCCATATTATGCTGCCGCAGCAAATACGGACCGTGATGCATTGTTACCCCTCCGCTCTGTCCGGCGCGTGACCGGATTCTTTATAGAATATACCACACTGGCCCGCCCGTTGCAAGGCGGAGAGCCGGTTTTGTTGGGGACGGAAGAGTAAATGTAAAATTCCTGTGCGCCCGGCGGGGCGAATTTTGCACGGTCTTTACACTTTGCGGCTGTGGATTACCGCGATTTTACATCGATTGTACCGGCGCATGGTCGATAACGGGGCTTTGCCGCGATACAATAAAACCGTTCCGAGCGAAAGGAACAGGGGCGGCCGGGTGGCCGCCGAGTCTACACAAAACAGCCGTACAACGGCGAAAAAAGGGAGAAGAAATTACTTATGAAACGTATCGTTGCGACTATCTGCGCTGCGGCTATGGCTCTGAGCCTGGCTGCCTGCAGCACCACCGACAGCAGCTCTTCCGCTTCCACCGCTGACGAGAGCAGCTCCGCTTCCACCTCCAGCTCTGCCGCTACCGAGGAATCCGCCGGCAGCGACTTCGACAACAGCCAGAAGATCTCGGTCGTTACCCGTGAGGATGGCTCCGGCACCCGCGGCGCGTTCATCGAGCTGACCGGTGTTGAGACCGACGAGGGCGACATGACCACCGTCGACGCCCAGCAGGCCAACTCCACCAACAACGTTATGACCTCCGTTGCCGCCGAGGAAGGCGCCATCGGCTACATCTCCCTGGGCTCTCTGAACGAGACCGTCAAGGGCATCGCGGTGGACGGCGTTGAGCCCACCGTCGAGAACGTCAAGAACGGCAGCTACACCATCGCCCGTCCCTTCAACATCGTCACCAACGGCGATGTCACCGGCCTGGACGAGGTTTCTCAGGACTTCATCAGCTACGTGATGTCCGCTGAGGGCCAGACCATCATCACCGAGGAAGGCTACATCGGCGACGACGCCGCTGAGAGCTACACCAGCACCCAGCCTTCCGGCAGCATCGTGGTCGGCGGTTCCTCCTCTGTCTCTCCTGTCATGGAAAAGCTGATCGAGGCTTACGCTGAGGTCAACCCCAACGCTACCGTTGAACTGCAGACCTCTGACTCCACCAACGGCGTCAACTTCGCTCTGGACGGCACCTACACCATCGGTATGGCCAGCCGTGAGCTGAAGGACAGCGAGGTCGAGGCCGGCGCTGTGGCTACCGTGCTCGCCATGGACGGCATTGCGGTCGTCGTCAACAACGCCAACCCCATCACGAACATCACCATGGACAATCTGCGCGCTGTCTACACCGGCGAGCTGACCACCTGGGCTGACGTTCAGTAACCAGACAAACGGCAGGTCCGTAAGGGCTGCAGCGATTAAATGCCGGGCGCGCGCCGCTTTCTCGATCACGGGTTAGGGGGCCGCCCGGTTCTGCTGTGTCCGAAAAGAACCGGCAAGGCGTATCTGTGTGTTCAAATTTAGCGAGGTATCGGTATGGAAAACAATGCTGCGACCGCCGTGGTAATGGCCGGCGGAACGTCAAAATGGAAAGAGTCCGCCATGCGGATCCTGTTTCTGGCATGTGCGTGTGTGTCCATCTGCGCTGTTGCGCTGATCTGTATTTTCTTGTTCGCAAACGGTCTGCCCACCATCTTCAAGATCGGGCCCCTCAACTTCCTGCTGGGAACAGAGTGGAAACCCTCCGCGGATGTGTACGGCATCTTCCCCATGATCATCGGCAGCATCTACGTCACGGCCGGGTCCCTGGTCGTCGGCGTGCCCATCGGAATTCTGACGGCGGTATATCTCTCCCGCTTTGCCGGCCAGAAAACCAAAAAACTGCTGATGCCCGCCATCCAGCTGCTGGCCGGTATTCCCTCCGTCGTTTACGGTTTCTTCGGCGTCATGGTGCTGGTGCCCTGGGTGGCAGAGCTTGCGGATCCCTTTGACGGCAGCGGCATGAGCATGTTCACCGCCAGCCTGCTGCTGGGCATTATGATCCTGCCCACCATCATCACCGTTTCCAAAACTTCCCTTGACGCGGTGCCCCGGAGTTACTACGAAGGCAGTCTGGCCCTGGGCGCTACCCACGAGCGCAGTGTTTTCTGCATCCTGCTGCCCGCCGCCAAGTCCGGCGTGCTGTCCGGCGTCATCCTGGGCGTGGGCCGTTCCATCGGCGAGACCATGGCTGTCATCATGGTCGCGGGCAACCAGCCCCGTATGCCCCAGGGCCTGTTTGAGGGCCTGCGCACCATGACCAGCAACATTGTCATGGAAATGGGCTATGCCGCCGACCTGCACCGCGAGGCGCTGATCGCCACCGGCGTTGTGCTGTTCGTCTTTATTCTGCTGATCAACTTCTGCTTCAGCATGGTCAAGGGAGGAAAAGAACATGCCTGAACTGAGTATCAATGCAAACGGACGGGTGACCGCCGGCTCCGATATGACCGCCAGCCATCCCACCGCCCTCAACCGCGGACACCGGGGCAAGGACCCCTACCGCAACCGCACCGGCGCCCGGGTCTTTTCCGTGGCCATGCGCTGGCTGGTCCGTCTGGCCGCGCTGTTCACCGCCGGTATCCTGATCTTCCTGGTGGGCTACATTCTGGTCCGGGGCATCCCCAACCTCAAGCTCTCCCTGTTTGAGTGGACCTACAACTCCGACAACGTTTCCCTTATGCCGTCCCTCATCAACACCCTGCTGATGACGGTGCTGGCACTGCTGGTTGCCACCCCGTTGGGCGTCTTTGCGGCCATCTATCTGGTGGAGTACGCCCCCCGCGGCAGCAAGCTGGTCAAGGTGGTCCGTCTGACCGCCGAGACGCTGCAGGGCATCCCCTCCATCGTGTACGGCCTGTTCGGCATGCTGTTCTTTGTCACCCAGCTGCACTTCGGCCTGTCCCTTCTGTCCGGCTCGCTGACGCTAGCCATCATGATCCTGCCCCTCATCATGCGCACCACCGAGGAATCCCTCATGTCGGTGCCGGATTCCTACCGTGAGGGCAGCTTCGGCCTGGGCGCGGGCAAGCTGCGCACCGTCTTTGCCATCGTGCTGCCCCCGGCTATGCCCGGCATCCTGTCCGGTGTCATCCTGGGCACCGGCCGTATCGTGGGTGAGACCGCCGCGCTGCTGTACACCGCCGGCTCCGCCACCAAGATCGCGTCGGGCGCGGATTTCCTGTTTGACTCCACCCGTACGCTGGCCGTGCATATGTACGTCCTTTCCAGCGAGGGTCTGCATGTGGGCGAGGCATTTGGCACCGCAGTGGTCCTGCTGGTGCTGGTGCTGGCCATCAATGCCGTCTCCAGCCTGATTGCCAGAACATTGACGAAAGGAACTCAGAACGATGGATAAGTTTGAAGTCAAGGACCTGAACCTGTATTACGGCGCCTTCCATGCACTGAAGGGCGTCAGCATGGATATTCCCGAAAAAGAGATCACCGCATTCATCGGACCTTCCGGCTGCGGCAAGTCCACCTTCCTCAAGACCCTCAACCGCATGAACGACCTGGTGGAGGGCTGCCGCATTACCGGCGACGTCAAGCTGGACGGCGTGGACATCTACAAGGACAAGCTGGACGTCAACGTCCTGCGCAAGCGGGTGGGCATGGTGTTCCAGAAGCCCAATCCCTTCCCCATGAGCATCTACGACAACATCGCCTACGGCCCCCGCACCCACGGCATCCACGGCAAGGCCGAGCTGGATGAGATCGTGGAGAAATCCCTGCGCGGCGCGGCCATCTGGGACGAAGTCAAGGACCGGCTGAAAAAGTCCGCCCTGGGCATGTCCGGCGGTCAGCAGCAGCGTCTGTGCATCGCCCGCGCCCTGGCCGTGGAGCCGGAGGTGCTGCTCATGGACGAACCTACCTCCGCCCTGGACCCCATCTCCACCTCCCGTGTGGAGGAGCTGGCCATGGACCTGAAAAAGGATTATACCATCGTCATCGTCACCCACAACATGCAGCAGGCCGCCCGTATCTCGGACAAGACGGCGTTCTTCCTGCTGGGAGAGCTGGTCGAGATGGGCTCCACCGAGCGCCTGTTTGCCAACCCTTCCGACAAGCGTACCGAGGATTACATCTCCGGCCGTTTCGGCTGATTCAGAAGGGAGTTTTACATTATGGGATACAGCAGCCGCAAAGTCTACGACGCAGAGCTGCTTGAGCTGGATACCATGCTGGCACGCATGGGCCATGCGGCAGGCGGCGCCATCGGCAGCGCCCTGCGGGCACTGCGGGAGGGCGACGTGGAGCTGGCGCGCAGCGTCGTTGCCCGGGACAGCGAGATCAACGCCGTGGAGCGGGAGATCGAACACCGCTGCCTGACGCTTTTCCTGCGCCAGCAGCCGGTGGCCAGCGACCTGCGCAAGGTGTCCACCGCCCTCAAGATGGTCACCGACATTGAGCGCATCGCCGATCAGGCTTCCGACATTGCCGAGATCGTTCTGCACCTGCATCTGGACCGCGCCCATGCCGTGGGCGTCATGGAGGACATCTACGAGATGGGCGACCTGGTCCACCGTATGGTCAAGGATGCCATCGGCGCCTATGTCCAGGTGGACCTGGACGCCGCCGCCAAGGTCATCCGCCGGGATGACAAGGCCGACGCCTTCTTCACCCGCATCAGCGACGAGATCGCCGCCTACATTGCCGCCCATCCCCAGGATGCCACCACGGCGCTGGATCTGTTCATGATCACCAAGTACCTGGAGCGCCTGGGCGACCACGCGGTCAACGTGGCCGAGTGGGTGGAGTTCCTCAAGACCGGCGTGCACAAGTCGCAGCAGATCGTCTGACCGGCGGTCGACCGCGGGTACGGCAGGGCAGGACCCTGTGCGCCCGCGCTGAACATACCATCCTCTTATTTTCCAGATACCGCTTTCAGGGCGTCCGGCCGAAAGACCGGGCGCCCTGAGAGTATCTGCGGGCTTTTTTGCCCGTATGGACAAAAAACCGCCGCCCCGGGCAGCCCGGAGCGGCGGTTTGCGGTTATGGGTTCAGTGCAGGGATCAGACGATGCCCTGGGCCAGCATGGCGTCGGCCACCTTGGTGAAGCCGGCAATGTTGGCGCCGGCAACCAGGTTGCCCTTCATGCCGTAAGCCTCGGCGGCAGCGGCCGCGTTGGCGTAGATGTTCTTCATGATGCCGTGCAGCTTGCCGTCCACCTCGTCGAAGGTCCAGGCAAGACGCTGGGAGTTCTGGCTCATCTCCAGGCCGCTGGTGGCCACGCCGCCGGCGTTGGATGCCTTGGCGGGAGCAAACAGCACATTGTTGGCCTGCAGGTATGCCACTGCGTCGGGGGTGGAGGGCATGTTGGCACCCTCGGCCACCGCATAGCAGCCGTTGGCCACCAGAGCCTTGGCGCCCTCGAGAGGCAGCTCGTTCTGGGTGGCGCAGGGCAGGGCGATGTCGCAGGGGACCGTCCAGATGCCGGCGCTGCCTTCCACGTACTTGGCGGAAGGCACATAGTTCAGGTAGGTCTTGATGCGGTCGCGCTTGACCTCCTTGATCTCCTTCATGACCTTGTAGTCGATGCCGTTCTCGTCCACAATGTAACCGTTGGAGTCGCTCATGGCGATGACCTTGCCGCCCAGCTGGGTGGCCTTCTGGTTGGCGTAGATGGCCACGTTGCCGGA
>CALXHO010000083.1 GCA_944388125.1 uncultured Gemmiger sp.
ATCCGTCTGGCCGCCTGCTTCGCCATCCTGCTCAGCTTCTGCCTCAAGTTTCAGGCCATCATCAACACCATCCCCACCGGCATCATCGGCGGCATCAGCTTTGTGCTGTACGGCATGATCTCCGCCATCGGCGTCCGCAACGTGGTGGAGAACAAGGTGGATCTCACCAACTCCCGCAACCTCATCATTGCGGCGGTCATTCTGGTCAGTGCCCTGGGCTTCAACTCCCTGGGCGGCCTGACCTTCGTGGTCCTGGGCGTGTCGGTCAACCTGTCCGGCCTGGCCATCGCCGCCATCCTGGGCATCCTGCTCAACGCCATCCTGCCCGGCAATGACTACGAGTTCGACGACGGCGACGGCACCGGCGAGGGCGCCAGCCTCCGCATCTGACCGCAGCCTTTCCCGAACTGCAAACCCAAAAGGCCTCCCGGCTTTGGACTGTGTCCGGCCGGGAGGCCTTTTCTTACATTATAATAGAACCCTTACTTGCGGCAGGCTGCGTCGATGCAGCCCAGGGCGTTGAGGGTGCGGGGGAAGCCGATGAAGGGCAGGCACTGGGTCACCGCGTCGATGAGCAGTTCCCGCCCGTTGCCGATGTTCAGATTGGCCGCCGCATGGCTGGTGGCCTGGGGTTCGCAGCCCCCCAGACAGCAGATGGCACAGAAGGTGATAAGCTCCCGGGTGGGCAGATCCAGCCCGCCCCGGGTGTAGAAATCCCCGAAGCAGTGGGCGGACAGATAGTCCTGGATGTGGCGCAGCTCGGCGGGGGCGGATTCCCGCATGTTGTCGATGTTCCCGGCGCCGAACAGCTGCCGCTGCACCGCCAGTCCCTTGTCAAAGCGGTCGGCCTCGGTGACCCGGGTGTTGGGCACCGCGTCGCCGTCGCACTCCATCAGCACCGGGGAGGCCGCCTCCAGGGCGCAGAGAGCCCGCTCCAGCCCCACATAGGGCGCACACTGATAGATGGTCTCCCGCAGCTGTTCCGCCGTGGCGCCCATCCGCAGTCCGGCCCGCAGATACTGCCCCATGTGCTGCAGCGACTGGGTGGCCGTCAGGGCTGCCACCGTCACCAGCGCCCGCTGGACGTCGGTCAGGCAGCCCCGGTCTTCCACATCGCCCAGCAGGAATTCCTTGGCGATCTCCTCAAACTCCGGGTCCAGGCCGCAGCCGTGGAAGGCCTCCCCTGCAAACCAGGCGTCATTCTTTTCATTTGCCCTTTCGCTTCGTGTCATGGGTAAACACCTCTCCTTTTTCTCTCAGCCGGACATACCGCCGGCCGTTCTGTTCTTCCGTCTTTCTTCTGTTTCTATTGTACCGCCGCCGTCCGCCGATGTAAAATGCCCCCTTTCCATGTCCTGCCATGCACAAAAGGCATGGTTTGCTTTGACACCGGCCCTGGCGGCATCTATAATAAAGAAAAAGCATCGTCCGTTGTGAGGAGGTCCTGCGGGATGGAACTGCGCGTTCTGCAATATTTTCTGGCCGTTGCCCGGGAGGAGAGCATCACCCGTGCCGCGGAGGTGCTGCACATCACCCAGCCCACCCTCAGCCGTCAGCTCTCCCAGCTGGAGGAGGAGCTGGGCACCCGCCTGTTTGAGCGGGGCACCCGGCACATCACCCTGACGCCGGAGGGCCTTCTGCTCCGCCGCCGGGCGGAGGAGATCTCCGAGCTGGTGGACAAGACCCGGCAGGAGCTGGCTTTTCAGGACGAGACGCTGGCGGGCACGGTGGCCCTGGGCAGCGGCGAGCTGGAAGCGGTGCGGGTGCTGCCCCGGCTGTTCCAGGCCTTCCGGCTGCGGTATCCCCTGGTGGACTACACCCTGTTCAGCGGCACGGCCGACGACGTGAAGGACCGGATGGACCGGGGGCTGTTGGACGCAGGCATTCTGCTGGAGCCGGTGGACATGGAGAAATACGAGTTCATCCGTCTGCCGGTGCGGGAGCGCTGGGTGGCCCTCCTGCCCGCCGGGGACCCGCTGGCGGCAAAGGACACCGTGACGGTGGAGGACCTGGCCGCCCGGCAGCTGATCCTGCCCCAGCGGGCCAGTGTCCGGGGGGAGGTGGCCAGCTGGTTCGGGGAGCATTATTCCGAGCTTTCCATTCCTTTCACCAGCAACCTGAGCACCAACGCCGCCGTGCTGGTGGCGGGGGGCATGGGCATTGCCGTCACCATCGAGGGTTCCCTGCCCTTTCTGGACAGGACCCAGCTGGTCACCCGGCCGCTGGACCCGCCCCTCACCGCCTCCACCGTCTTTGCCTGGAAGCGTCACCAGCCCTTCGGTCCTGCCGCGGCCAAGTTCCTGGAATTTGCCCGCACCTTCTGGACCCAGTTCCCGCCCCAGGGCTGAAGCTTTTCCCGCAGACACAGAAACCGCCCGGACGCCGTGCACCACGCACCGTCCGGGCGGTCTTTTTTGGGATCGTTATTGGGCAGATGCGTCCCGGGCCGTTTCCCGTCCGGATGCCCCCGAGGCATAGACGGCGCAGATCAGCCCGCACAGTCCCAGGGCTCCCAGCCCGCAGGACTCCACCAGTTCCAGAAGATCGGCGGACCCGGCGGCAAAGTCCAGCACCGTCTGGGGCAGTTCCCCGCAGGTGCAGAAGAGGAAGGCCAGCATGCCGTAGAAAGCCATGCTCCGCCCCACCGCCGCCCCCGGCAGAAAGAGGACCTTGAGCAGCAGATTGACCAGACACAGGGCCGCCACTGCCGACAGCACCCCGAAAATGTGGGTGGTCCGGGCAACCGAGGCCGGTTCCATGGCAAAGCGCTGGACAGTCAGCCAGAGGGGGGCGGCCAGCAGGGGCAGTCCCACCAGGGCGGGCAGGGGGGTTTGGGGCGGCGGCAGAAAGGCCTGCAGCCCGAAGAGGATGAACCATCCGCCGCTCACCGCCAGGGTGATGCCGTGGGGCAGCACATAAGCCCCGGTGCGCACCAGCAGGGTGCTGACGCCGGTTTCCAGCAGCAGGCCGCCGCTCACCAGCATGGCGATGCCCAGCCAGACCTTGCCCCGCCGGAGGGCTGCCGGGTCGGGCCGGGCGCAGCGGGACAGCAGCCACACCAGCACTGCCCCGGCCAGCGCCGCGGCATAGCGGTACCAGGCCTCCCCCACCCGGGGAAAGCCGGTGGCCGGATCGGTGAAATATGTCAGATCCGCAACCCGGGCGGCCCCCAGTGCCAGGCACAGGACCGTCGCCGTCACGGCTGCAACGCGTTTGTTCATGGTTTCCTCCTGCTGCCGCGCGGGACATGGCCCTGCGGCATATTTGGGGCGGACGGCGCATACATTGGTAGCAAAGGGGACACGCCCTGCCGCCCGCCCGGTTCCAGGGACCTCCCGTCCCGGGAAAACGGCGTTTCATCCGCTCTTTTCCGGCGGCTGTCCGCCGGGTGTATTTTTTTATTCTACCTGTGCGGGCGGCAAATTGCAAGACCGGCCTGTCCCGGAGGTTGCCATGAAAACCGACGTCAAACGCACCGTACTTCTGGCCGCGCTGCTGCTGTTGCTGGCGGCAGCCGCGCCCTTTCTCTGCCTGCTGCCCCTGTTTGCCCCCTCCGGCGGGACAGACTCTGCCGGCAGTTCCTCCTCCGCCCCGTCGGAGACCACGCCGGACAGGGAGGAGGAAACGCCCCACACCGCACCCCAGCCCATTTTGCTGTGGGACGCCGCCGCCGGGGAGGCCCTGAGCGTATCGGCCCAGGAATACCTCATGGGGGCCGCCGCCTGTGAGATGCCCCCCGACTGGCCGGAGCAGGCCATCCTGGCCCAGATGGTGGCCAGCCACAGCTGGGCTCTCTATCAGCTGGAGCACAGCGACCAGAGCGACGCCGCCATCACCGTCAACAGTGCCCAGTGCAGCGGCTGGACCACGGCCCAGGTGCTGCAAAGCCGCTGGGGGGAGGACTTCGACGCCCGGTGGGCGCATCTCTCCCAGCTGGCGGAGGAAGTTCTCTGCGACCTGGTCCTCTACGACGATGCCCCCGCCGCTGCCTGCTACCATGCCATCAGCGCCGGGCACACCCAGGCCAGCCAGCGGGTTTGGGTGGAGGCCCTGCCCTACCTGCAGGGGGTGGACTCGGCCTGGGACAAAAACGCCGAGGACTTTGAGGTCAGTGTCCAGTACGACGCCCAGCAGGTGTCCGATGCCCTGTACGCCTACCTGGGCATCGAGGTAAGCGGCAATCCCGACAGCTGGGTGGGCGACACCGTGTGGGATGACGCGGGCTATGTGGACACCATCGAAATCTGCGGCCAGAGTGTCTCCGGCACCGAGCTGCGGTCCGCCCTTAGCCTGCGCTCCGCCTGTTTTGCCATCGCCTGGCAGGACGGGGAGTTCACCGTCACCACCCGGGGCTACGGCCACGGGGTAGGCCTGAGCCAGGAGGGCGCCCGGGCTATGGCGGCGGGGGGTGCCTCCTGGCAGGATATTTTGTCCTACTACTTCCCCGGCACCCGGCTGGGCACCACCGACGACCTGGCCTGATCCCCTCCGACGACCCGGCCTGACCCTCCGGGGTTCCCCGGAGAACGCCTCCCACTTGACAACTGTCTCTCCACGGGATACCATGGACTTTGTGACTCTATCAATAAGGTGTGGATGAATAGGATGTTCAAAGGACAGGTCTCCCTGACTGAAGGCAGCGTTGCCAAGGGCATGCTGGTCTTCGCGATCCCCATTTTCTTCAGCAATCTGTTTCAGCAGCTGTACAACGCGGTGGACTCCCTCATCGTGGGCAATTTTCTGGGCGGCAACGCCCTGGCGGCGGTGGGTTCCTCCGGCAGCCTGATCTTTCTGCTCACCGGCTTTGTCAACGGCGTCAGCCTGGGCGCCGGTGTGCTCATCGCCCGCCATTACGGCGCCAAGGATTCGGAAGCCCTGAAACGGACGGTACATACCACCGTGGCCCTGGGCATTGCGGCCAGTGTGGTGCTGACGGTGCTGGGTGTCCTCTTCACCCCGCAGATCCTGCGCTGGATGGGCACCCCGGAGGACGTCTTTGTCAACTCGGTGGTCTATTTCCGGGTCTACTTCCTGGGCTCCACGGCGGTGGTGCTCTACAACATCGGGGCCAGCATCCTCCAGTCGGTGGGCAACAGCCGCAGCCCCATGTATTACCTGATCGCCGCCTCCCTGCTGAACGTGGTGCTGGACCTGCTCTTCATCGGCGTCTTTCACTTCGGCGTGGGCGCCGCCGCCCTGGCCACCATCATCTCCCAGGCGGCCAGCGCCTTCCTGGCCTTCCGCAAGCTCACCCTCTCCCGGGAGGACTACGGCGTCCGCTGGCGGCAGGTGCGCTTCCATGGCGCCACCCTGCGGGCCGTTGTCGCCCAGGGCGTTCCCTCCGGCGTACAAAACTCCGTCATTTCCCTGGCCAACGTCATCGTCCAGGCAAACATCAACTCTTTCGGCGCCCAGGCCATGGCGGGCTGCGGCGCATACAGCAAGATCGAGGGCTTTGCCTTCCTGCCGGTGACCTGCTTCTCCATGGCGCTGGCCACCTTCGTCAGCCAGAACATCGGCGCGGCCAAGCTGGACCGGGTGCGCAAGGGAATGCGCTTCGGCCTTATCACCTCCCCCCTGCTGGCCGAGGGCATCGGCCTGGCCATCTTCGGCCTGGCGCCGCTGCTCATCGGTGCCTTCAACAATGAGCCCGACGTCATCGCCTTCGGCGTACAGCAGGCCCGCACCGTCGCCCTCTTCTACTGCCTGCTGGCTTTCAGCCATTGCTGCGCAGGCATTCTCCGCGGCCTGGGCCGTCCCACTATTCCCATGGTCATCATGCTGGCCATCTGGTGCGCCCTGCGCATCACCTACATCACCGTGGTGCTGCGCCTCATCCCCGACATCGGCGTCATTTTCTGGGCCTATCCCCTGACCTGGAGCATCAGTTCCGCCCTCTTTGCCTGGTATCTGGCCCACTGCCCCCTGCCGGTGCCCGGCGGCGGCGCTCAGGCAAGACAGAACCTCCACTGACCTTTCCCGGGCTGGCCCCGCATTTATTCCAAAACACAAAATACCGCGCGTACAATACAATTTGTATTATACGCGCGGTATTTTTTATTGTGTTTATACAAAATGCAAAGGCGGTCCCGCCGGGTGTGGCAGGGCCGCCTTTGCTATGATTCAGGAGACGATCAATCAGTTGAGGATGGTCAGCTCGGTCTCAGGATCGAACAGATGGATCTTGTGGGCATCCAGAGCGACGGTGACCTTGTCGCCGCGGCGTGCCTTGGAGGTGGGCGCCACGCGGGCCATCATGTTCTGGCCCTGGTAGGTCAGGTAGAGGTAGATCTCAGCGCCCATCAGCTCGGAAACCTCGACCTCAGCCTGCAGCTGGGTGTCGGGATGCTTGGCCAGGAACTCCTCGTCGTCCTTCATGTCCTCGGGACGGATGCCGACCTTGAGGGTCTTGCCCACATAGGCATCCAGCTTGCCGTCGGCGGTCTTTTCCTTGGGCAGAGCCAGCTTGGTGCCGGCCAGATCGATGGTATAGACATCGCCGTTCTTTTCCAGCTTGCCGTCCATGAAGTTCATCTGGGGGCTGCCGATGAAGCCTGCGACGAAGATGTTGCAGGGATAATCGTACAGGTTCTGCGGGGTATCGACCTGCTGGATGACGCCGTCCTTCATGACGACGATGCGGTCGCCCATGGTCATGGCCTCGGTCTGGTCATGGGTAACGTAGATGAAGGTGGTGGC
>CALXHO010000084.1 GCA_944388125.1 uncultured Gemmiger sp.
CCAGGGTGTCCCGCACCAGCCCGAAGCCGCTGTACAGGATGAACAGCGCCACCCCCAGGCCGACGATGCCGTCCAGCTCAAAGTGAGTGATGCGGGAGAGAATGGCCCCGGCCAGAACGCAGCCGGTGGTGAGCACGTCGTTGCGGCTGTCCGCCGCGGCGGCTACCAGGGTCTGGGAGTCGATGCGGCGGCCCACCCGGAGGTAGAAGACCATCATTCCGGCCTTGACCGCAATGGAAAGCACCAGGATCGCCGCCGTGAGCAGGGTGAAGTCCACCGGTTCCGGCGTGATGATGCGGGCGGCGCTGCTCTTGAGCAGCTCGATGCCCACCACCATGATGAGCGCCGACACGCACAGCCCGGCCAGATACTCATACCGGCCGTGGCCGTAGGGATGTTCGGGGTCGGCAGGTTTTTCGCCCAGCTTGAAGCCCAGCAGGCTGATGAGGCTGCTGGAGGCATCCGACATATTGTTGAAGGCGTCTGCCGCCACCGACAGCGAGCCGGACAGAAGTCCTGCCAGCAGTTTTGCCAGAAACAGGCTGAGGTTGCAGCAGATGCCCACGATACTGGCACGTTTTCCTTCCGCTGCGCGGGAGGAAGTCATGGGTTTCGTTTCCATGGGGGTCGCCTCACTTTCGATCCAAAAAAAGATGATCCGAATTGCCTATATGCAAAACCACATCCGTTCCGATGACTCGGTACGGATGTGGTTTTTTACTTGTTTGTTTGTGTAATGCCGTCTGCAGGCCTGAGACAGTTGAATTCTTTATAGAATATCTCTTTCAAAAGGCCTTGTCAAGACTGTGATGTATCCGACTCCGTGCTTGCCGGATTGACCGCATCCCCGGCCGCCTGACCGCCATCAGTCGGGGCACTGCTGTTCCCGCTGCCGCTGTCCGCAGGCGGTGTGGTCGTCTCTCCGCCGGAAGGTGCGGAGGTATCCGGAGTGGGCGTGGGAACCGGCGTGGGGGTGGGGGTGGGTTCAGGAGTGGGGGTAGGTGTCGGCGTCGGTTCAGGTGTGGGAGTGGGCGTCGGTTCGGGGGTAGGCGTCGGCGTTGGTTCGGGGGTGGGCGTCGGCGTCGGTTCGGGGGTAGGTGTTGACACAGCAGAAGATTGAGACTGGGAGGAAGGCTCCTCCTGCTCCTCCGACGAGCTGGACGCCGCCGGGGTGGGGGTGGCCAGCACCGATGCCGCCGTGGAAGCGCTCACGTCCTTGTCCTCGGTGTGCTTGGGCACATCCTTGAGGGTGGGGCGGTCGTCCTCGGTGATATAGCTGTGGGTGCGGATATAGTCGAACAGCACGTCCAGGGCGGTGCGGGTCATGTGGATGCCGTCGGAATCCACATAGCCGCTCTTGGCATAGCCGTCGTCCCCTTTCAGCACCTCGGCGCTGTTGAGGTACTTCCAGCCGTTTTCCTCACACATCTGGACGATGGCCTTGTTGTAGGCGTCAATCTGGGACTGGGACATGTCCGAGTTGCTGTGCTGCTTGCCGATGGGCGGGATGGAATTGATGATGATGTCCACGCTGGGGTAGGCCTGCTGCACCGCCTGAATGCCGGATTTATAGTTCTCGATGAACTTTTCTGCCGTCAGGCTGGAGGAGACGTCGTTGGTGCCGAAGGTTATGAGCACCCGGCGGGGCTGCATGAGGGCCACCGCCTCGGGCATGGTCTTGTAGGAGGAATAGCCCGAGAACTTGGCGCAGGCGTAGGACTCGATGCTGCGGGCCGCCATGCCCACCGACGCCACCGAGTTGTCGTAGCTGATATAGCCGTACAGCCGCATGCGGGCGGTGTTGGAGTCGCCCAGAAACAGCGTCTCGTCCACATATTCCTCCCCGGCGTCCTCTGTCTGTTCCAGAATGGTGGAGGCATACTGGGTGGCATCAATGGCGTTTTCCGCCTGGTCATAGTCGCTGTCGGTCACCACCGAGCTGTCCTGGGTGCCGGGGGTCTCGGCCTGGATGGTCTGGTGCACGGCCAGAAATGTGCCCGCCACCGTCACAAGGACCGCCAGACTGCACATGGCCAGCACAAAGAACATCCTGCTGCGCAGGTCCATGCGCTGCCAGAAATTGCCCTGGCTGTCGTTCGTTTTCCGTCTCGCCATACCGTATCCTTTCCGGGCAGGATTGCTCCGGCCCGACGATTGCCAAAAAATTATACGGTAGTTATTTTACACCATTTTGACGGCGAGCGCCATAGATTTCCGTTTTTTTCATCTTTTCCACGCAAAAACAAGCGTTTCACAGTGGATTTTTGTCTTTTTCCTCAATGGGCGCGCAGGCGGCTGTCCCGCTGGCCGGGCAGCAGGCGGGCCTTTTTCAGCGCGGGGTAGAGGGCCAGATACAGAAGCACCGCGCAGACGGTGGAAAGCAGCGAGTTGACCAGCGTGACGCCGCTGGCCACCTTGGCCACCACCGATGCCAGCTCCACCGTCTGGCCGAAGAGGTACCGGTTGCGGAAGTACCCCAGGAACGGATCGGTAAAGACATTGACCAGCAGGCCGCTGAAGGCGCTGAGGGTGACGGCGGTCATGTACTTTGCCTTGCCCTTGCCCTCGCCGCTCAGGTCGTGGAGGTGAAAGACCCTGTGAGCCACCGTGCCGCAGACCAGGCCGATGATGAACTTGAGGATGAAGGTGGTGAGGGCGTAGCCCGGGTCCCCGGCCACGATGTCGGCCAGGGCCAGGCCGAAGGCTCCGGCCAGTCCGCCCGAGACGCCGTCCAGCAGCAGGGCCGTCAGGGCGGTGAAGGTGTTGCCCAGGTGGAAGGAAGATCCGCTGGGGGTGGGAATGCGGAAGAATTCATAGGCGACAAAGCTCAGTGCCGCCATAACGCCGATCATGCTGATCTTCTGCGCCGAAAAGCTGGTGCGGCTCAGGGCAGAGCACAGCACAACCACAAAAACAACAAGGAACAATAGCAGCCACAAAATGGGCGTGGATACCGTCATGGTAGATTCCCCTCTCTGGAATGAAGTTGCCTTCCGCTCTTGACAAACACCGGTACGGAAGGTATGCTCCCATTATAGCCGCATCTGGCTCTGTAAAAATATCCAGAATACAACTTTTTTATGGGGCCAGCAATTCTTTATCCCGGATTTGGAAAGGGAGATGCCGCCATGATCGAACTCCATCCCGAGAGCCGTGTTCCTCTGTATGAACAGCTCTATCAGGCCCTGGCAGGGCAGATCCGCGCCGGGGTGCTGGCGCCGGGGCGTCCCCTGCCCGGCCGCCGCACCATGGCCGAACAGCTGGGCGTCAGCGTCAATACGGTGGACACCGCCTACCAGATGCTGGCCGCCGAGGGCCTGGCCGAGAGCCGCCCCCGCCGGGGATTCTTTGTCCAGGAGACGGGGGGCATGCTCTACACCGGCGCCCGGGCCTCCCGGCCGGAGCCTGCCTCCCCACCCGCCGGGCCGGCACCCGCCCGGGCAGCCGGTCCCCGGTACGACCTGTCCACCGTGGGTGTGGACACCGCCCTCTTTCCCGCCCGCAGCTGGGGCCGTATCCAGCGGGATCTCCTGTACAACAGCCCTTCCCTGCTCCAGCGCGGGGAGGCCCAGGGCGACGCCGAACTGCGCACCGCCATTGCCGGGTATCTGGCCACCTACCGCGGGGTGAACTGCACCCCCGAACAGGTGGTGGTGGGCGCGGGCATCGAGTATCTGCTGGGATGTCTGGCCCATCTGTTTGCGGGCAGCACCGCGGCGGTGGAAAACCCCGGCTACTCCCGGGCCCGGGCGGTGCTGCAGAACAGCGGCATCCCCTGTCTGCCCGCCGACATTGACAAAAACGGCCTGACGGTGGAAGGGCTCATCGGGACGGGGGCCAATCTCTGCTACATCACCCCCAGCCATCACTTTCCCACCGGCGTCACCATGCCCGCCCCCCGCCGGGCCCAGCTGCTGGCCTGGGCCAGAGAGGTTCCCGGGCGCTACATTCTGGAGGACGACTACGACTCGGAGTTCCGCTTCGACATCCGTCCCCTGCCCAGCCTTCAGGGCATGGCAGGCCCCGACGGCCCCGTGGTCTACCTCACCACCTTTTCCAAAAGCCTGGCCCCCGGCATCCGCATCGCCTGCATGGTGCTGCCTCTGGACCTGCTGGCCGCCTACCGCCGGGATTTTGCCCTCTACTCCAACACTGTCAGCCGGTTTGAGCAGCAGACCCTCTCCCGCTTCATGACGGGGGGTTACTTCACCCGGCATCTGGCCCGCATGCGGCTGACCTACAAGAAACGGATGGAGCACTTCACCGCCGCCCTCACCGGGTCTCTGGGCAAGGACCTGGTGATCCGGGGCCGGCACTCGGGGCTGCATCTGCTTCTGACCCTGCCCGGCGCCGGAGGGGAGCGGGCCATGGTGGAGGCCGCCGGGCGGGAGGGCGTTTTCCTCCACGGGCTGAGCGAGTACTATCTGGCCCGCCCCCAGCTATGTCCCCCGGACACGGTGGTGGCGGGCTACGCCGCCCTGGCCGACGAGGACATTTCCGGGGCCGCCGCCGCTCTGGCCCGGGCCTGGCTGGGCTGAGGCCTCATTCCAGCAGCCGCTTGGCCTCATCCATGCCCTCCTCATCCAGGGCATAGCCCGCCGGGGTCTCCCGGCCGGACAGCACGGTATACTCGATGGTGGCGGCGGTCTGGCCCGACAGGTATTCCATCGTCTGCTCCAGCTTGAGCAGGTCCTGGGCGGTCAGGCTGGTGAGTGTGCGGGAGGACTGTTCCCGGGCAGCATCCACCACCAGCGTCAGCCGGGCGGGGTTCTGCCGCAGAAAGACGCACCACACCGCCGCCCGCAGGGAGGCCGCGGCCTTCTGGTCCATGCGCTCCCGCAGGGTGGCCAGGAACTCCTCGGTGACGGCGGGGGTGAGTTCGGGGGCGTTGTCCTCCCCGTAGCCCAGGGCCACCCGCCGCTCATAGTCCATCACCGAGGCGGTATCAAAGCGGGCGGTGGTGTCGGTGCCGATGATCTGGGCGTAGGTGTCCGGCGTGGCCGCAAAGTAGGCGTCCGGGGCCAGGCCCACCGTGTCGGTGAGCAGCTGGGCCGCCCGGGCAGGCCCCGCCGCCAGGTAGCAGTCCTCCAGGGTGGTCTGGCCCTCGGGGGCATCCACCAGCGTTTTGCCCGGCACCCCGCAGAAGGTCACCGTCCTGGCCGGGCCGTCCACCCGCAGCAGCAGAAACTCCGGCGTCTCGGTCTGGATGGCCAGCAGCAGGCGGTAGGTGTCGGTGGCACCGGCGTCGATGCCCACATCCCCGCGCCCTGCCGCCGCGGCCAGCTCCACCTCCGCCTGATGCTGCCGCTGGCCCGACAGGTAGAGCACCCCCGCCGACAAGGGCACCAGCACCAGAAGCGTCAGAAACAGACTTTGCCAAAAAAGTCCTCCGCGCGAACGCATAAAAACCATCCTTTCGTCCCCATACTGGAAGTGACCGCCCCGAAAGGCTGCCACACCATCCAGTGTGGCCGCAAACCGGGCAGGCTATTCGCGAAAGGAGAGGGCATCTTATGTACCATGAACTGTTTGGCCCCCGCGGCGCCGAGGACGAGCGGGATGATTTCTGGACCAGCATCCCCGAGGGAGGGGATATGCTGCCCGGCATGCTGCCCACCGACGACCGCACCGAACCGCCGGGCGCCGCCCAGGCCCGTCGCCACGCCCCGGCGGCCGGAGACCTGACGCCCCGCCAGCTGGACGAGCTGCGTCAGGCCCTGGACCCGGTTTCCCCGCCCGCCAGACCGGGGAAACCGGGGGCGGAGCCCCGCCGCCATCCGCCCGTCACCGGGGAGGACCAGGCCGCCCACACGCCTCAGGGCCCCGCCATCTGACGGGTTCCTTTGCACAGGGGATTCTTTCCGTCTTTGCCGGGGATCCTCTGTGCGGGTACATGGAAAGAAATTCCCGCCCGGAGAAAGCAAATTTTTTGGAGTTAGCTATTGACAACTTAGGTTAGCTATGTTAAACTATCAGTGTTGCCGGGGGACACTCCCCGGAACTCTCCTCTTTGGATTACTCCCATCTCCTGATGAAAGCATATACAGCAGCACAGAAGGCGCACCGCTTGTCCGCGGCGCGCCTTCTGTGTTTGTGAGGCAGCCCGGCCAAAAAAGGGGGGCAGGCCCTGGGCCCTGCCTGTGACGGCGCGGACCCGGGGCCTGCCCGGAGCTTGCGTATGGTGTAAACGGAGGGGAAAAGCTTACTTTTTGGGGTGGCAGAGGCAGGAGCCCGGACAGCCGGAGCAGCCTCCGCCGCAGCTGCATCCGCCGCCCTTGCGGTGGACGCGGTTGTAAATGCCTCTGCCAATGACAAAGGCCACGGCTCCAAATACAACAAGAGAAACAATTACGGTCGCCATAGACTAGCTCCTTTCCGGGGCGCCGCCCTCCGGGGCCGTCTGGCCCGGGGCAGGCGCGTTGTTACATTTACAGGACGGGCCGAAGGATCAGCGGGCAGCCTCCATGCGGGAAGCCTTGAGGGTCTGCTCCTCCTTGCCGTCGTAGGGATTTTTGCGCACCAGCATCCAGATCATGCCCGCCAGCACGATCAGCGCCGCCACAGTGCCAATGCCAAAGCTGACCTCGCCGGTGATCAGGCCGCCGAACTGGTAGACCATCAGCGACACGCAGTAGGCAAACACGCACATATACCCGATGGCGAAGATGGTCCA
>CALXHO010000085.1 GCA_944388125.1 uncultured Gemmiger sp.
GAGGTCATCGCCTATCTGCTGACCCAGAACCGTCTGCTGACCCCCAACATCGAGATGGCCGTCAGCCGTACCATGGACGACATTGAGGGAGCCTACAGCCTGGTCATCATGACCCACACCAAGCTCATTGCCGCCCGCGATCCCAACGGCTTCCGCCCGCTGTGCATCGGCGAACTGCCCGACGGCGCCGGTTACGCGTTTGCCTCCGAGTCCTGTGCTCTGGATGCGGTGGGCGCCAAGTTCGTGCGGGATGTCCGCCCCGGCGAGATCGTCATTGCCGACCATGCGGGCCTGCGCAGCATCGATACCCACTGCAACACCGCGCCCCACACCATCTGCGTGTTTGAGTACATCTACTTTGCCCGTCCCGACTCCATCATCGAGGGCACCTGCGTCCACGAGGCCCGCCTGCAGGCTGGCCGTTTCCTGGCCCAGGAGCATCCCGTGGAGGCCGACGTGGTCATCGGCGCCCCCGACTCCGGCCTGGACGCTGCCCTGGGTTACGCCCAGGAAAGCCACATTCCCTACGGCATCGGCTTCATCAAGAACAAGTATGTGGGCCGTACCTTCATTCAGGGCAACCAGAAGCAGCGGGAAAACAGCGTGCGCATCAAGCTCAACGCCATTGAGTCCACCGTCAAGGGCAAGCGCGTTGTGCTGGTGGACGACTCCATCGTCCGCGGCACCACCAGCGCCCGCACCATCCGCCTGCTGCGGGAGGCCGGCGCCAAGGAAGTGCACTACCGCATCAGCGCACCGCCTTTTGTCCATCCCTGCTACTTCGGCACCGACATTCCCGACGAGAAGGACCTGATCGCCACCGGCCACACCGTGGAGGAGATCAACCGTCTGGTCGGCTCCGACACCCTGGGCTATCTGAGCGTCGAACATGTCCAGCAGCTGGCCATCCACAGCCACTGCGGCTTCTGCACCGGCTGCTTTACCGGCAAGTATCCCGTCGCCCCGCCCACCGAGACGATGGACATTGTCTACGACAAGCCGCTGAGTGTTTCCAACCCCCAGAAAAAGCTGTGACCCTGCGCGGCACACCGCCGCAAGCATCCAAGGAGGATCGTTATGCAAAAGAGTCATTCCGAGAGCTACGCTGCCGCCGGTGTGGATATCACCGCGGGCTACAAGGCCGTTGAACTGATGAAGCAGTACGTCGACCGCACCATGAACCGCCACTGCATCGGCGGGCTGGGCGGCTTCGGCGGTCTGTTCGAGCTGGACTGCACCAACATGCCCCACCCCGTGCTGATCTCCGGCACCGATGGCGTGGGCACCAAGCTGCGCATCGCCCATTTCATGGACAAACATGACACCGTGGGCATCGACTGCGTGGCCATGTGCGTCAACGACGTCATCTGCGCCGGTGCCAAGCCGCTGGTCTTCCTCGACTACATCGCCTGCGGCAAGAACGTGCCCGAGCGCATCGCCGAGCTGGTCAAGGGCGTGGCCGAGGGCTGCGTCCAGGCAGGCTGCGCCCTGGTGGGCGGCGAGACCGCCGAGATGCCCGGCTTCTACCCCGAGGACGAGTACGACCTGGCCGGCTTCACCGTGGGTGCCGTGGACAAGAGCAAGATCCTGGACAACTCCACCATGATCCCCGGCGACGTCATGATCGCCCTGCCCTCCTCCGGCGTGCATTCCAACGGCTTCTCGCTGGTGCGCAAGATCTTTGATCTGGAAAACCAGCCCGAAGTGCTGGAGAAGCGGTACCCCTCCCTGGGCTGCACCCTGGGAGAGGCTCTGCTGGCTCCCACCCGCATCTACGTCAAGCCGGTGCTGGCTCTCATGGAGGAGGTCACTGTCAAAGGCGTGTCCCACATCACCGGCGGCGGCTTCTACGAGAACATTCCCCGCAGCCTGAAGGCCGGCTGCTGCGCCCGCATCCGCAAGGAGGATGTGCGCACCCCCGCCCTCTTCGACGTGCTGGCCAAGGAAGGCAACATCCCCGAGCGCGACATGTTCAACACCTTCAACATGGGCGTGGGCATGGTGCTCACCGTCGCTGCCGACGACGCCGACAAGGCTCTCGGGATCCTCAAGGCCAACGGCGAGGATGCCTACCGTCTCGGTGTCATTGCCGAGGGCGAAGGAGTGGAACTGGTATGATGAAGATCGCGGTTTTGGTATCCGGCGGCGGCACCAACCTCCAGGCCATCCTGGAGAGCGAGCGCCGCGGCGAAAACCCGAACGGCAAGGTCACCCTGGTGGTGGCCAGCAAGCCCGGGGTCTACGCCCTGGAGCGCGCGGCGTCCTTCGGGGTTCCCACGGCGGTGGTCAGCCGCAAGGACTACGCTTCCTCCGAGGAGTTTGACGCCGCCCTGCTGGATGTGCTTAAGAAAAACGGCATCGAGCTGGTGGTGCTGGCCGGTTTCCTCAGCGTGCTGGGGCCCAGCGTCATCGCGGCCTATCCCAACCGCATCCTCAACGTCCATCCCAGCCTGATTCCCAGCTTCTGCGGGCCCGGTTTCTACGGCCTGCGGGTACACGAGGCCGCTCTGGCCCGGGGCGTCAAGGTGACGGGTGCGACCGTCCACTTTGTCAATGAGGTATGCGACGGCGGGCCTATCCTGCTCCAGAAAGCGGTGGAGGTCCGGCCCGGCGATACCCCCGAAGTTTTACAGAAACGGGTGATGGTGGAAGCAGAGTGGAAGCTTCTGCCCAAAGCCATCGCCATGGTTTGCAACGGTGAGGTGTAACAGCTATGAAAAAGAACCTGTACAGATATCTTTCCGGCAACGAATATCCCGGCCGCGGCATCTGCCTGGGCCTCTCCCCCGACGGCACCAAGGCCATGGTGGCCTACTGGATCATGGGCCGCAGCGCCAACAGCCGCAACCGCGTGTTTGAGGCTATCCCCGGCGGCATCCGCACCGTGGCGGCCGACCCCGCCAAGATGGAGGATCCCCACCTCATCATCTACAATCCCGTGCTGACCCTGCACGAGACCACCATCGTCACCAACGGCGACCAGACCGACACCATCTACCACTTCATCCGGGACAATCTCTTCCCGGGGTACAGCTTTGAGGCTGCCCTGTCCACCCGTCTGTTCGAGGACGACGGCCCCAACTTCACCCCGCGCATTTCCGGTGTGGTGGACATGCGCCGCGGCGGCTACAAGATGAACATCCTCAAGACCTGCGAGGGCAATGCCTCCAGCCTGGAGCGCCAGACCTTCGACTATCCCCAGCCTCTGGCCGGTGAGGGTCACTTCATCAGCACCTACCAGAAAAACGGCGCACCCATCCCCAGCTACGTGGGTGAACCCATGCGGGTTGCTATCGATCAGGACGACCCCAACGAGTTTGCCGGCAAGCTGTGGGCGGCGCTCAACGAGGACAACAAGGTCAGCCTGTTCGTCCGCGCCATCACGCTGGCCACCGGTGACTACGAGGATGTCATCCTGAACAAATACACTGCTGTGGAGGGCTGAAATCAATGAAGGAATTTGAACTGAAATACGGCACCAACCCCAACCAGAAGCCTGCCCGCATCTACATGGCGGACGGCAGTGATCTGCCCATCCAGATTCTTAACGGCCGTCCCGGCTACATCAACTTTCTGGATGCCTTCAACAGCTATCAGCTGGTCCGTGACCTGAAAGCGGCTCTGGGCATGCCCGCTGCCGCCAGCTTCAAGCACGTCTCCCCCGCCGGTGCTGCCCTGGGCCTGTCCCTGGACGAGACGCTGCGCCGCATGTACCACATCGACGCCGACATGGAGCTGTCCCCCCTGGCCTGTGCCTACGCCCGCGCCCGCGGCGCCGACCGCATGTCCAGCTTCGGCGACTGGATCGCTCTGTCCGATGTCTGCGACCTGCCCACCGCCCAGCTCATCAAGCATGAGGTGTCCGACGGCATCATCGCCCCCGGCTATGAGCCCGAGGCTCTGGAAGTGCTGAAGTCCAAGAAGAAGGGCAACTACAACGTGGTCGCCATCGATCCCGACTACGTTCCTGCCCACATCGAGACCCGCACTGTTTTCGGCGTGACCTTTGAGCAGGGCCGTCAGGATCTGACCATCAACGCCGACACCATGCTGACCAACATCGTCACCAAGAACAAGACCCTCACCGAGGATCAGAAGCGCGACCTGGTCATGAGCCTCATCGTCCTCAAGTACACCCAGTCCAACTCGGTGTGCTACGTACAGGGCGGCCAGACCATCGGCGTGGGCGCCGGCCAGCAGAGCCGCATCCACTGCACCCGTCTGGCAGGCCAGAAGGCCGACAACTGGCAGCTGCGCCACATGCCCAAGGTGCTGGATCTGCCCTTCCGCGACGACGTGACCAAGCCCAACCGGGACAACGCCATCGACGTCTACATCGGCGACACCCCCGAGGATGTCATCGGCGACGACGTGTGGGCCGAGACCTTCACCTCCCAGCCCCAGCCGCTGACCGCTGAGGAAAAGCGGGCCTGGCTGGACAAGGTGACCGGTGTCTCCCTGGGCAGCGACGCCTTCTTCCCCTTCGGCGACAACATCGAGCGCGCCCGCCGCAGCGGCGTGACCGCCATTGTTCAGCCTGGCGGCAGCATCCGCGACAGCCAGGTCATCGAAACCTGCGACAAGTACGGCATCGCCATGGCCTTCTGCGGCATCCGGCTGTTCCACCACTGATTGGTTCCATACACGAAAAGGAAGCCTGAAACCTTGCACGGCATCGGGCTTCCTTTTCGGGGTTTTTATCGCAGCCTTCCCTGTATGAAAAATTCAGACGTTACATCGTCATAAAGGAGTTTTCCGTATGAAGATTCTCGTTGTCGGCGGCGGTGGGCGTGAACACGCCATCATCCGTGCGCTCAAGCAAAGCCCCGATTGTACCGAGATCTGGTGCGCGCCCGGCAACGGCGGCATCAGCTACGACGCTCACTGCAAGGCCATCCCCGCCACCGACGTGGATGCCATGGTGGCTTTCGCCAAGGAGGAAGCCTTCGACTACGTGGTCGTGGCCCAGGACGATCCTCTGGCCCTGGGTATGGTGGATGCCCTGGCAGCGGTGGGCATTCCCGCTTTCGGCCCCGACAAGGCGGCCGCCCGCATTGAGGCCAGCAAGGTATTCAGCAAGGACCTGATGAAGAAGTACGGCATCCCCACCGCCGGATACGAGGTCTTTGACGATCCCGCCAAGGTCATGGACTACGTCCGCGCCCAGGGCAAATACCCTGTGGTCATCAAGGCGGACGGTCTGGCCCTGGGCAAGGGCGTTCTGATCTGCCAGGACGAGGCTGAGGCCGAGGCCGCCGTCAAGGAGATCATGCTGGACAAAAAGTTCGGCGCTTCCGGCAGCCGGGTGGTGGTGGAGGAGTTCCTCACCGGTCCCGAGGTGAGCGTGCTGTCCTTCTGCGACGGCAAGACCCTCAAACCCATGGTCTCCAGCATGGACCACAAGCGAGCCCTGGACGGCGACAAGGGCCTGAACACCGGCGGTATGGGCACCGTTGCTCCCAACCCCTACTATACCCCCGAGATGGCCGACCGCTGCATGAAGGAGATCTTCCTGCCCACCGTGGCTGCCATGCAGGCGGAGGGCTGCCCCTTCAAGGGCTGCCTCTACTTCGGCCTGATGCTCACCCCCGACGGCCCCAAGGTCATTGAGTACAACTGCCGTTTCGGCGACCCCGAGACCCAGGTGGTTCTGCCCCTGCTCCAGAGCGATCTTCTGAAGATCATGCTGGCCACCACCAACGGCACCCTGGACCAGACCGACGTGGTCTTTTCCGACGGCGCCGCCGCCTGCGTGGTGTTGGCCTCCGGCGGGTATCCCCTCTCCTACGAGAAGGGCAAGCCCATCACCGGGCTGGAGAACGGTCAGCTGCCCGGCGGGGAGGCCACCGTCTACCACGCCGGCACCGCCATCAAGGACGGCGTGCTGGTGACGGCAGGCGGCCGCGTCCTGGGTGTGACCGCCACTGCCCCCACCCTGCCCGAGGCGCTGAAAAAAGCCTACGCGGCGTCGGACAGCATCCACTTTGAAAAACTGCACAAGCGCTCCGACATCGGTGCGCGCGCTCTTGCCGCACTGCAGAAAGAGAGGGATTAACCTATGGTTTACCGTATTTACGTTGAGAAAAAGCCCGGCTTCGACGGCGAAGCCCAGTCCCTGCTGCACGAGCTGACCGAGCTGGTCGGCATCACCAGCCTGAAAGGCCTGCGCCTGATTAACCGCTACGATGTGGAGGGCATCGACAAGGACCTGTTTGACCGCGCCATTCCCACCGTCTTCAGCGAGCCCCCGGTGGACGTGACCTACGACACGCTGCCCCAGGCACAGACCGTCTTCGCGGTGGAGTACCTGCCCGGCCAGTTCGACCAGCGCGCTGACTCCGCCTCCCAGTGCATCCAGCTGCTCAGCCAGGGCGAGCGCCCCGACGTGCGCAGCGCCAAGGTCTACCTGCTGGAGGGCGATCTCTCTGCCGAGGACCTGGCCGCCATCAAGAAGTACGTCATCAACCCGGTGGAAGCCCGGGAGGCCAGCCTGGAGGAGCGAACCACCCTCAAGATGGAGTTTGCCGTCCCCACCGCCGTGGAGACGCTGACCGGCTTCATTGAGATGGACGACGATGCCCTGGAGGCCTTCCGCGTGGAGAAGGGCCTGGCCATGGACCATGCCGACATCGTCTTCTGCCAGGACTACTTCAAGAGCGAGCACCGCGATCCC
>CALXHO010000086.1 GCA_944388125.1 uncultured Gemmiger sp.
GAGATCATCATCAGCGAGTTCATGACCTGCATGACATAGCTGAGGAAACTGGTCAGCCGGCCCACCGTCAGGCTGCCCTCCAGGATCATATTGCCGCCCAGCCACATGATCAGCACGCAGGCGGCGTACATGGTCAGCTGAAAGGCGGGCAGGTTGAGCACCGCAGTGCGGAAGGTATCCCGGCTGACGGTCATCAGCTCGGTGTTGACATCCCGGAACTTTTCTTCCTCATACTCGCCGCGGACAAAGGCCTTGACTGCACGGATGGCGGTGAGGCACTCCTGCACCACATTGTTCAGGTGATCCATGGCCTGCTGCAGCCGGATGTACATGGGCGCAATCCGCCGCAGCACAAAGAACAGCACAACGGCCAGGATGGGGGCGCAGATGAAAAAGACGCCCGCCAGGCGGGGGCTCATCCAGAAGGAAAGCCCGATGCCCAGGATCAGCATGGAGGGACCGCGCACCATGGGCCGGAACCCGCCGTTGATGGCGTTCTGCAAAACGGTGACGTCGGTGGTCATGCGGGTGATCAGCGACGAACTCTCGAAATGGTCGATGTTGCCGAAGGCGTAGCTCTGCAGTTTGCTGTACTCCGCCTGGCGGATGCGGGCGCCGAACCCGTAGGAAGCCCGGGCCGCATACCGGGCATACAGCAGGCCGGTGACCAGGGCCAGTACGGCGCAGACCGCCATCTCAATGCCGGTGATGAGAATGCAGTGCATGTCCTGATTGGCAACGCCCTCATCAATGATGTCGCTCATCAGAATGGGGATCACCATCTCAAAGGCGCTCTCGATGACCACCAGCAGCATGCCCAGGGCCATGTCCCTCCGGTAGGGGCCCATATAGCCAAACAGGCGCTTGAGGTCTTTCATATCATTCCTTCTCTCTTGTTTCTGCTGCCCCGTCGTCGGGGTTCATGCCGAACTTGCCGTCCGGCCGGAGATTGCGGTAGGCACGGCGGAAAAATTCGGCAAACTGCTGCTGTTCCTCCGGGGTGAACCCGGCCAGCATCTGCTGTTCCACGTCCTCGGCCGCCTGCTGCCAGGCCGCAGCAGTGCGGCTGCCCTTTTCGGTCAGGCAGACCGTGCCGGTGCGGCGGTCGTTGCGGTCCACGCCCCGGGTGACAAAACCGCCCTTTTCCAGCGCATCCAGCATCCGGCAGACCGCTGCGGGATCGATCTCGAAATAGTCCGCCAGCTGCTTCTGGCTGCAGGGACCGCAGCGGGACAGGTAATCGATCAGCTTAGGCTGACCGGTGCCCAGCCCCAGTGCCGCTCCCCGGGGACGGACCACACTTCGCTGGGCGTGATAGGTCCGGTACAACAACATGTAAAATCGGCGCTCCACGGGTGGGGTGCCTCCCTTCCTTGACGTATCAACAGTTGACATGTCAATCGTTTTGTGGCAGCCCCATTATACCGCGGCCATATGGTTTGTCAATAGTAGTTCTCCTGTGAAATTTTTAGAGTAATTGTTTTTTCCTTCATGCCTTCAGATTTTTTTCCAATGCAGGGATTTGCCCGTCAGCCGAGGCAGTGGCAGACCACCGGTCAGGGTGATCAGAGCAGCATACACCAGACAGACGGTACCGCCCGCTATCAGCAGGCCGGGCAGCGTCTGCCCCGCCGCCCGGAGGACCAGCCAGCCTCCTGCTCCTGCCGCCAGGGCAAAGGCAGCGGGACGGCCGAACCAGACAAACAACCGGGGCTCCATGCCCGCACGGTCCAGCAGCCGGGCGGTGTTCAGGGCAAAGGTCAGCAAATTGGACACCGCCATGATGCACAGGAACGCCGTGATGCCGAACCGGGGCAGCAACAGCACAATTCCCAGAATGCGCAGCGCCGAATCCAGGAGCGAGTAGCGGAAGGTTGCCAGCTGTTCTCCCAGCCCCTTGAGCAGGCCGTCCACCATGCTTTCCAGATACATGAAGGGAGCCACCGCCCCCAGCAGGCAGAGATAGGCCCCCACCTGGGCATCGCCATAGAGCAGTTGCGCCGCCTGCCGCCCAAACAGCACAAAGCAGCTGCCCATCAGCATGGAAAAGACGCCGGCGGTGCGCAAGGTGGTATCGATCAGCCGCGCGGCGGCGGCCCGGTCCCGCCGGGCATGGGCGCGGGCAATCTCCGGCATGAGCAGACTGGACAGAGCCGAGAGGATGGAGAACGGGAAGAAAAGCAGCGGCAGAGCCATGCCTTTCAGCGCGCCGTACTGGGAGATGGCGGCGGACTTATCCCCCAGGTAGAGCGCCAGACAGAGAGGGATCAGGCTGGCCTCGGCCGCCTGGAGGGCACTGGCCAGAATCCGCGTCCCCTCCACCGGCAGCAGGATCTCCGCCAGTTCCCGGCCCGAGAAGGGCGGGCGCTCTGCTTCCTTTCCGGTGCCGCGGCTGCGCAGGCCAGGATCCCGGCGGGCAAACAGGATCATCAAAAGACAGGACACCGCCTCGCTGACGGTATTGCCCGCCAGCACCGCCGCGCAGGCATACCCTGCTCCCCAATGGGAAAAGCGCCGCAGTGCCAGCCACACCACTCCCATACGCACCAGCTGTTCCACAAGCTGGGCCACCGCATTGGGCTCCACCCTCCGCCGGGCGAGGAAACAGCCCCGCAAAGCCCCGGCCACCGCCATCACAGGCAGGCTGGGGGCCAGAATTTTCAGGCTGACGGCGCCGCGCACATCGTGGAGCAGATACCGGGCCAGCGGCTCAGCCAGCAAAAATTGCAGCCCCATAGCCGCCATGCCCAGCGCCCCCGCCACCAATACCAGCCGCCGCACGGTACGGGCCATGCTGCGACCGCGGGCAAGGCTCTGGGCCGCCAGCCGGGTGGAGGCCACATTCATGCCCGACGACGCCAGCGAGACAAACACCATGTAAACCGACAGGATCAGCTGGTACAATCCCATCCCCTCGCTGCCGATTCTGGCCGCCACAAAGACCCGGAACGCCATGCCCAGCACACGCAGCACCAGCCCGGACACCGTCAGGATCGCCGCATTTTTCAGATAAACCCGGATCTGCATTTCCGACCGCCTCCCCCGACGCCTTTGTCCCCGTTGGCCGTTTGTCATTCAGGCCACTGTATGCGTCGGCGGCGATTTCTATGCCTTGCCGCTCCGCCTGCCGGTATGGTAAAATGTCGTCAGCATCTGTCTTTGCCTGCGGGCGATTCCGCCGGGCGGGAAGGCAGAACGTTTTCCACTTTTCCACACAAGTTCACAGAGAAACCGAGGCAACATCCTATGCAACAGCAGAGCATTTCCCGCACGGTGGCCGAAGCTGCCGACTATCTGCGCGCCCGTCTGCCCGGCACGCCGGACCTGGCCCTGGTTCTGGGCTCGGGTCTGGGTGAGCTGGCCGACGAGATCGAGTCCCCCGTCTGCATCCCTTACGGGGAAATCCCCCACTTTCCCGTATCCACCGCTCCCGGTCATGCCGGACGCTTTGTCTGCGGCAGGCTGAACGGCCGTCTGGTCCTGTGCATGCAGGGACGCTTCCACTACTACGAGGGCCACGACATGGCCGCCATTGCCCTGCCGGTGCGTGTGCTCAAGGCCCTGGGCTGCAAGGCTCTCATCCTGACCAACGCGGCGGGCGGCGTCAACTGGGATTTCTCGGTGGGGGATTTCATGCTCATCACCGACCACATCAACTTCATGGGTGCCAACCCGCTGCGGGGCGCCAACGACGACAGCATCGGCCCCCGTTTCTGCGACATGACCCAGGTGTACACCCCTGCGTTCCAGGAGACCGCCCGCCGGGTCGCCGCACAGCAGGGCATTGCTCTGCGGGAGGGCGTCTATCTGGGCTACATGGGCCCCAGCTTTGAGACTCCCGCCGAGATCCGGGCCTTCCGCACCCTGGGAGCCGACGCCGTGGGCATGAGCACCGTACCCGAGGCCATTGCCGCCTCCCACTGCGGCCTGCCGGTGCTGGGCGTCAGCCTCATCACCAACATGGCAGCCGGCATGGCAGGCAAGCGACTGTCCGGCGACGAGGTCATCGAGATCGCGAACCAGCGCGGGCCCATCTTCCGCCGGTTCATCCGCACGGTGGCCGCCGAGCTGCCCCTGTGAGCTGCGTTTTTTTCCAAAACGGGAGACGTTGTCCCTTTTGCTGCCTTCCCGCGATGCTGCGGCATCTTTGTTCGCCTTTCTTATTCTCCCGGCCTTGCAATCCGCCGGGCAAAGAGGTACACTATATAAGTTAAACCCCGCCGGTCCGTCCGTGCCCAAAAAGGCCGGGCCGCGGATCTTCATCAGGAAAAAGGAGTATCTGTCACCATGAGTGAAGCCTGCAACCACGACTGCAGCAATTGCAGCGCAAACTGCGAAAGCCGTGCGCCTCAGCACGAGCCTCCCCACGCGAAGAGCCACATCAAAAAGGTGATCGGCGTCGTGTCGGGCAAGGGCGGTGTCGGCAAGAGCATGACCAGCGCCATGCTGGCTGTTTCCATGCGCCGCCTGGGCTATAAAGTTGGCATCCTGGATGCCGACATCACCGGCCCGTCCATCCCCAAGCTGTTCGGCGTCCATGGCCCCGCCACCGGCACCGATGACGGCATCTTCCCCGTCAAGAGCCGCGTGGGCATCGACATCATGAGCATCAACCTGCTGCTGGAGGACGAGGAAGCCCCCGTCGTCTGGCGCGGTCCCGTCATTGCGGGCGCCGTCAAGCAGTTCTGGCAGGACGTCATCTGGGAGGATGTGGACTTCCTGTTCGTCGATATGCCTCCGGGAACCGGCGACGTTCCCCTCACCGTCTTCCAGACCCTGCCGGTGGACGGCATCATCATCGTTTCCAGCCCGCAGGAGCTGGTGGCCATGATCGTCGGCAAGGCCGTCCAGATGGCCCAGATGATGCATGTGCCCGTTCTGGGCATCGTGGAGAACATGAGCTACGCCGTCTGCCCCGACTGCGGCAAGCACATCTCCGTATTCGGCGAGAGCCATGTGGACGAGACCGGCGAAAAGTACGGTCTGCCTGTTCTGGCCAAGATGCCCATTGATCCCGAGCTGGCCAAGGAGGCCGACGCAGGCATGATCGAGACCTTTGCCGGGGATTACCTGGACGGCGCCGCCAAGGCCGTAGCTGCCCTGCTGAAAAAGTAATTTCCCCGCCTGCGCCCCACAAGGAGCAACACATATGAAAAAGTTTTTTGAGGAGTTCAAGACTTTTGCCCTCAAGGGCAACGTGGTGGACATGGCCGTCGGTGTCATCATCGGCGCAGCCTTCCAGGGAATTGTGAACTCTCTGACCAACGACATCCTCAACCCGCTGCTGGGCATCGCCTTTTCCACCGATTTCAGCAACGTGGTCATCCCTTTGCCCAACGGCGCCGATCCGCTGTGTGTGGGTTCCTTTATTTCGGCGGTCATCAACTTTATCATCATGGCTTTCGTGCTGTTCTGCCTCGTCAAGGCCATGAACCGCCTGCGGGACTTCGGCCGCCGCAAGCCTGCCGAGAAGCCCAAGGCAAAGCCTGCCGCTCCCACGCAGGAGGAACTGCTGGCCGCCATTCTGGCCGAGCTCCGTGCCCAGAACGCGGCGGAAGCTGACGGCAAGGAGCCCGCTCTGACCAAATAAGCCGTGGATGTCTGGTTTTCGGCATAGGTATGGATTTTCTGTGCAAATTTTGCACGGCTCTTGCCAAATCCGTTTTGTTATGCTATATTAGTCACACGAACAAGGACGTTCTGCCAAGAGGGTAATTGTGCCCTTTGGCAGAGCGCCCTTTTTCTTTCACGCGGCACTGCTGCCGCGGTATGGTGAGGAAAGGAGATCGGGAGTATGGAAAATTTCACCGAACGCAATACCCCCGCCGGGCTGTATGACCCGCGGTTTGAACATGACAACTGCGGCATCGGCGCAGTCGTCGACATCAAGGGCCGCAAGAGCCACAAGGTGCTGGACGACGCACTGCAGATCGTAGAACATCTGGAGCACCGTGCGGGCAAGGACGCCGAGGGCAAGACCGGCGACGGTGTCGGCATCCTGTTGCAGATCAGCGACAAATTTTTCCAGAAGGTCGCCGCAGCCGAGGGCTTTACCCTGGGCGGCGAGCGCGAGTACGGCGTTGGCATGTTCTTTTTCCCGCAGGATGAACTGCAGCGCAAACAGGCAAAGAAGTTGTTTGAGATTGTCTGCCAGAAGGAGGGCCTGACCTTCCTGGGCTGGCGCAGTGTGCCTACCTGCCCGGAGGTCCTGGGCAGCAAGGCCCGCGACTGCATGCCCAGCATCTGGCAGGCGTTTGTAGGCAAGCCTTCCCGTCTGGAGAAGGGCATTGCCTTTGACCGCCGCCTCTATGTGGCGCGGCGCGTCTTTGAGCAGAGCTGCCGCAATACCTATGTGTGCAGTCTTTCCAGCCGCACCATCGTTTACAAGGGCATGTTCCTGGTCAACGAGCTGCGTCTGTTCTACCCCGACCTGCAGGACTCGGATTACGAGAGCGCCATCGGCATGGTGCACAGCCGCTTCTCCACCAACACGGCGCCCAGCTGGAACCGTGCCCATCCCAACCGCTTTATCCTGCACAACGGCGAGATCAACACCATCCGCGGCAACGTGGATACCATGCTGGCCCGTGAGGAGACCATCGCCAG
>CALXHO010000087.1 GCA_944388125.1 uncultured Gemmiger sp.
GGGTCATGATCGTGCGGGTGCGCATCTCCCGCAGGCAGGTCATGCCGTCCATGAACGGCATCATGATGTCCAGGATCACCAGATCCACACTCTCCCCCGCAAGGGTGGAAAGCGCGGCGGTGCCGTCGCCAGCCTCCAGGCAGGTGAATCCGGCATGTTCCAGATGCTCGCGGATGAGATCGCGGATCCGCGGTTCGTCGTCAACAATCAGTATCTTTGCCATAAAAACCCCTCCTTACGGGAACAAGAACGCACAAAAGGCGGGAGCAGACATTCTCTCCCCAGTGTTTCTGATACTATATTAGTCATCAGGTATGGCTGTTTTGTGAAATGTTTCTGAAAACTTTTCACAATTTTCACGGGGGAAACGCCCCGGCTGCGCGGTTGCCAGCGGCGGGGCTTTGCGCTACAATAGGAGGCAGTCCGGCAGGGGACCAGACGCCCCCCGTTTTGCCCGGACGGATGTGACAGGAAAGGCAGGATTTGCCATGTGGATTGTATGGATGTTGGTGGCCGTGCTGATTGCGGCGGCCGTGCTCTTTTTGCTGACGCTGTTTCTCATCAGCCCGTCCTTCGGGCGCAAAGCGCTGCGCGCGCCTTTTGCAGGGCGCAACTACGCTCACCGCGGACTGTTTGCCAAGAATCAGTCGGTGCCGGAAAACAGCCTCCCCGCCTTTGAGGCGGCAGCCGCGGCGGGATATGGCATTGAGCTGGATGTCCAGTTCACCAGCGACCGCAAGCTCATCGTCTTTCACGACGATACCCTGGACCGGATGACCGGCATCCACGGCTGGGTGCATGACCACCCCTGGGAGGAGGTCTCGGGCCTCTCCCTGGCGGGGACGGCGTATCATCCGCCGCTGTTTTCGGAGGTATTGCACACGGTGGGCGGCCGGGTGCCGCTGATTGTGGAGATCAAGAGCCGCCAGGAATACACAGGCGACTATCTGGATGCCCTCTGCCGCGCCACGCTGGACGCCCTCAAAGGCTACGGCGGCGCCTGGTGCATCGAGAGCTTTGACCCCCGTGTGGTGGGGCGCATCCGTAAGCTGGCCCCCGGCGTGCTGCGGGGCCAGCTGGCCGACTGCAGCAAGGGATACCGGCAGGACGGCGCCAAGGCGCACCATGCCTTTGCCATGTCCCACTGTCTGGGGAACTTTCTGGGGCGGCCGGACTTCATCGCCTGGTGCCCCGAGCCCCGCAACTGGGCGGTGCGGCTTATCGGAGCCATGGGGGCCATGATGGTCAACTGGACGGCCCTGCCAGAACACGACACCAAACAGCTGGAGGCGGAGTATGACGCCGTCATCTTCCAGTGGTACAGCCCTGCACCCCGTTACCGGGACGGAAATTGAACATTCAGGCCCATAACACTCCAAAATAATAGTAAGACGCCCTGACGGTTTGTGTCAAGCGGCGGGGCCGGAAAAACTGCCGGAAAGGAGAATGCCGGTATCAAAACCTATCTTTCAGAGTTCCGCTTTCCCTCCCCCGATGAGGAATGGCAGTTTTTTGCCGGCCAGCGCCGCACCTGCTACGACAGCTATTATCCCTTTCAGGTGCTGGCGCCCCGGGGCGTGGAGCGGCTGGAATTTGAGCCGGTGACCATCCTGTACGGCGGCAACGGCTCGGGCAAGAGCACCGCCCTCAACGTCATGGCGGAAAAGCTGGAGCTGGAACGGGACGCCTCTTTCAACAAAACCGGCTTTTTCCCCGACTACCTGCGCCTGTGCAGCGCCGAGGGGGACCGGCCGCCCAAAGGCAGCCGCATCGTCACCAGCGACGACGTCTTTGCCTGGATGCTGGACCTGCGCAGCCTCAACGACGGCATCGACCGAAAGCGGGAGGACCTGTTCGGTCAGTATCTGGACGCCAAATACGCCGACTTCAAGCTGGAATCCCTGGACGACTACGAGCGGCTCAAAACCGTCAATGCCGCCCGGCGGGACAGCCAGTCCCGCTTTGTCCGGCAGCGGCTCATGGACAATGTGCGCACCCGTTCCAACGGGGAGAGCGCTTTCCTCTACTTCACCCAGCGGATCACCGGCGATGCTTTGTATCTTCTGGACGAGCCGGAGAACAGCCTCTCTCCGGCACGGCAGCTGGAACTGGCGGACTTTTTGCTGGAATCGGCCCGGTTTTACGGCTGCCAGTTCATCATTGCCACCCACTCGCCCTTTCTTTTGGCCCTGCGGGGGGCCAGGATCTACGACCTGGACGCCGACCCGCCCCGGCCCCGCCGCTGGACCGAGTTGGAGAATGTGCAGGTTTACCAGCGCTTTTTTGCCGACCACGCCGGGGAGTTCTTCGACGGCGAATGACATTTTACAGAACAGGAGGACATCCCGTTGCGCCATCAGAATGAAACCATCACCGGACTCCCCGCGGAGCAGCTTCTCAAAGGGGAGGACTACATCGACTGTACCTTCGAGGGCTGCCGCTGGCAGGGCCTGCGCATCGAGAACTGCAGCTTTGCGGGGTGTACCTTCCGCAAATGTCAGTGGTCGGGAGTGGTATTCTCCTTCACCAAGATGACCGACGCCCGGCTGGAAAACTGTGCCTTCCGGGGCATTGCCTGGGGCGGACTGCGGGGCAAGAGCGCCCTGGCCCAGCCTCTGGCCGCGGTGAAAAACTGCATGTTCCAGTATAACGACTTCTCGGGCATGTCCCTTATCGGGTTCGACTTTTCGGGCAGCGAGTTCCGGGACTGCCGGTTTGACAACTGCAAGCTGTCGGGGGCCTGCTTCCAAGGCGTCCGCCTGGGGGAGAGCCAGTTCACCCGCTGCACCCTGGAAAAGGCCGACTTCCGGGACGCCGAGGGCTATGCCATCGACCCGGCGGTCAACACCCTCAAGGGGGCGCGGTTTTCCTTCCCCGACGTAGTGCGGCTTTTGGACGGCACCGGCATCCGCATCGAGTGACCCGGATACACAGCAGCATACAAAAAGGCCGCCCCGGAGGGAGAAGCTTCTCCCGAGCCGGGGCGGCCCTTTGTCTTGTCAGATCATGCCTTATGGCTGTAATCCCGGGCGCCGTAGATGGCGGTGCCGATGCGCACGATGGTGGCGCCCTCCCGGATGGCGGCCTCATAGTCGCCGCTCATGCCCATGGACAGGGTGTCCAGCCGGGCGCGGGCGTAACCGCGGGTGCGGGCCTCTTCCAGAAGCTGGCGCATCCGGGCAAAGAAAGCCCGGGTCTCGTCCTCGGTGGCGTCGGCGGGCGGGATGGCCATAAGCCCCCGCAGCCGCAGGTGCCCGCATGCCTCGGCGGCGTCGGTCAGCTCCCACAATGCCTCGGGGGAGACGCCGCTCTTGCTGGCCTCGGCGCCGATGTTGATCTCAATGAGAATGTCCTGCACCAGGTCCAGGCGCTGGGCGGCGGCCTCGATCTTGTCCATCAGGCGCAGGCTGCCCACGCTCTCGATCATGGCGGCCCGTCCCACCACCTTGTTGACCTTGTTGGTCTGCAGGTGGCCGATGAAATGTCCCGGCTTGCCCAGGTAAGCCCCGGCATCGGTCTTTTCCACCAGCTCCTGGACGTGGTTCTCCCCAAAGAGGTCAATGTCCAGCGTGGCGCTGTCCTTCACTTCCTCCACGGTGCGGGTCTTGCAGGCGGCGCACAGCAGCACCTCCTCGGGGCGGCGTCCGGCGGCGCGGGCGGCGTCGGCCATGCGGGCGCGGATCTGGGCCACTGCGGCGGCCATCTGTTCCTTGGTAGTCATTGGCGTTACATCTCCTGATAGACGGCACGGGAACCGCCGATATACTTGGGACGGCAGCGGGCGCACAGGATGTGTGCCTGGCCGATGTGGTCAAAACTGAGACGGACGGGCACCGCCACCCGGCGCAGATGCATGCCGATCAGCGTGCCGCCGATGTCGATGCCTGCCCCGGCGCGGACTTCCTCCACCAGCACCGGCTCCCGGAAAGCCTGCCAGCAGTTGGTGGCCCAGCTGCCCCCCGCATGGGGCTGGGGCACGGCGTTGACTTCCTCGTAGCCGTAGCGGTCGGCGGCCTCCCGCTCGATGACGATGGCACGGTTGAGGTGCTCGCAGCACTGGGCGGCCAGATAGATCCCCCGGGAGCGCAGGGTGGGCAGCACCCCGTCCAGCACGGCCCGGGCGGCCTCCATGCTGCTGTCCTTGCCGATGTGCCCGCCCACGATCTCGCTGCTGGAACAGCCGATGACAAAGATGTCACCGGGCTTGAGGCGGGCGACGTTGAGCAGTTCCTCCACGGCCTGCCGGGATTGACGTGTGATATTCAGCAATGCTTCATTGTCCATGCGGTACCGCTTCCTTTCCTGCAAAAAACATCAGATCAGATACATTCCTGCCAGCCCGACCAGCCCGCCGAAGGCAAGCCCGGCCAGCACATCGCTGGGATAATGGACGCCGGACAGCACCCGGGTCAGGGCGATGAGCAGGGCAAACACCGCCCCCGCCATGCCCAGGGGCGGCCAGACAGCCCATGCCGCCGCCGCAATGACCGCCGCGCTGAAGGAGTGGCGGCTGGGCATACTTTTCCCGACGGTATCCTTGGGAAACAGGGGGGCGAATCCCAGAGCCTCATAGGGCCGGGGACGGTTGATGACCGCCCGCAGCCCTGTGCCGGAGACAAACACCGCGCAGGTCACAAGGAGCACCCGCCAGAAGCGGATGTCCCGGCTCCAGGCCAGCCAGCCCAGCAGCCCGGCATAGAGCAGATAGATGCACACCACCGACCCCAGAGCCAGAAAACGAATCAGGCGGCAGAGGGCGGGGCGGGCCCGGAGCCAGTCCAGCATGGCCCGGTAACGCGCAGCAGTCAAGGCGGTATCCTCCCGAGTGTTGATGAGGCGGGGTGATTTCCGCCCCGCCCGTTCTACCTGTAAGGATAACACCGGCAGCCCCCCTTGTCAAACCGGGGCGGCTTGCGCCCAAAGCCCCCTTTGCTTATAATAGAGGTGCGCAGGGAAACCGCCCTGTGCCGCGATTCCCCGACAAAAAGGGAGGAATGTCAGACCTTGTTTGAATTTGCCAACGCATTGCTGGCGGCGCTGTTTCTGGCCGCTGTTTTTGATATGATCGCTGCCCTGAAACGGGCTCCCGGCCGGGGACTTGCCCGGGCCCAAAACGCCCTCTCCGGCCTGTGGAGGGAGGAGCACTTCCTGTTTGGCTCCTGGGGCGCCGCATGGCGTCAGCGGGTGGGGGAGTGGCTCTTTGCCGTCGGCCTGGCTGCCTATGAGGTCAGCGTCTGCTTCTGCAACAGTATGGCGCGGGAAAACTGGGCCTGGGTGCAGGGCACGTTGGCACCCATCCTGGACTGGACGGCCTTTCTCTGCTTCGGCGTCAAGATCCTGCTCGGCACCCGGTACACCTGGCGGTCGCTGGGGGTGGCGGGATGCCTCTACTTCATCGCCCGGTGGGTCTACTTCAACTGCCATAACATCTGGTGGATCGGCCTGGTGGTGGCGGTGCTGGCCGCCAAGGGCGTGGCCCTGAAAAAGCCGCTGCGCGCCTATCTCATCGCAGGCACGGTGGCAGTGGGCCTGGTGGTGGCGCTGCACTATGCGGGCATCGTCGCCCCCGACCTCGTCAGCGAGCGTGTGGGAGAGTACCGGGGCACCTTCGGCTACGGCCACCCCAACACCTTCGGCGGGCTGGTTTTCGGCCTGACCCTGGCTTACGCCATGCTGCGGGCCAGAAAGCTCCGCTGGCTGGATGTGGCCGTGGTGGGGGCGCTGGGCGTCTTTCTGTGGGTGGGGCCCGCCTCCCGCAGCGCGGCCCTGTCCACCTTTCTGCTGACGGTGCTGCTGGCCGGGTACAAGGTGTTCCCCCGCCTGTTTGCAGGGCGTCATCGGGCAAAGGTGGCGGCGGCTCTGGTGCCGCTGGTGGCGGCGGTCAGCTATCTGCTGCCCCTGCCCCTTGTGAAGATCGGCCCCTGGAACAGCGACTTCGGCCCGGCCTGGCTGGCAAAGATCGACGGCCTGCTGACCAACCGCCTCTCGCTGAGCTGGATCGCCTATCAGGTGTACGAGGTAAAGATCGCGGGCCAGGTGCTTTTGGACTGGCCGCCCTTGGACAACTCCTTTGTCTTTTCCCTCTACCAGTTCGGCCCGGTCATGGCGGCGATCCTGGCAGTGCTGTTCGCCGTTGCCCTGTGGGGGCTGGCCCGCACCCGGCGCATTCCCGAACTCCTCTGCCTGGCGGTCATGCTGGTCTACGCCTTTATGGAATGCCAGAGCTTCCACCTCACCACCAACCCCACGGCACTGCTTTTCTGCGGTGCGGTGTTCGCCCTGCCGCCCTCCCGCTGGCCGGGCCTGGAAAACGCCCCGGCCGAACAGGCCTGACCCATCAGACAGCAAAAATATCCCCGCGCTCTCCCACTTGGGAAGGAGAGCGCGGGGATTTTTGGCGCCGAATAGGCATGATAAAAACCCCCAGTTCAACTGGGGGTGGATAAAAAATACTTTAGTGAAAAGAAAGAA
>CALXHO010000088.1 GCA_944388125.1 uncultured Gemmiger sp.
AGATCCGCAGCGTCATGACCTGCCGCGCCCACGTGGGTGTCTGCGCCCGCTGCTACGGCTCCAACATGTCCAACGGCCAGTGCGTCAAGGTCGGTGAGTCTGTGGGTATCATCGCCGCACAGTCCATCGGTGAGCCCGGTACCCAGCTGACCATGCGTACCTTCCACTCCGGCGGTATTGCTTCCGCCGAAGATATCACTCAGGGTCTTCCCCGCGTCGAGGAACTGTTCGAGAGCCGCCGTCCCAAGGCCATGGCCATCATGTCCGAGATCGCCGGCACCGTCCACATCGACGATACCAAGAAGACCCGCCACGTGGAGGTCAACGGCGTTGACGACAACGGCGCTCCTGTGACCAAGAGCTACATCATTCCCTTCGGCCAGCGTGTCAAGGTCATGGAGGGCGATGTGCTCGAGAAGGGCGCTCTCATCACCGAGGGTCATGCCTACCCGCAGGATATCCTGGCCATCAAGGGCCGCGTCGCTACTCAGGACTACCTGATCAGCGAGGTCCAGAAGGTCTACCGTCTGCAGGGCGTTGAAATCAACGACAAGCACATCGAGGTCATCGTCCGTCAGATGATGCGCAAAGTCCGCATCGAGGACGGCGGTTCCAGCGACTTTATCGTGGGCAGCGTCGTGGATAAGCGCGATGTCATGATCAAGAACGAGGAACTTCAGGAGCGCATCGACGCCGGCGAGACCGACCTCAAGCTGGTCCAGGCCAGCCAGGTCCTGCTGGGCATTACCAAGTCCAGCCTTGCCACCGACAGCTTCCTGTCCGCGGCTTCCTTCCAGGAGACCACCCGCGTGCTGACCGAGGCCGCCATCAAGGGCAAGGTCGACCCGCTGTCCGGTCTGAAGGAGAACGTCATCATCGGCAAGCTGATCCCCGCCGGCACCGGTCTGCCGGAGGTCGAGGAGGAGCTGGCCCGCGCCGAGGAAGAGCGCGACGCCAACAACAGCGCCTATGACCACGTGGAGTAATCATCCGTAATCCAATCCCGTCCCACTGTGCCCTCCGGCCCGATGAGGCGGGATTTTTTTGCGCAAGGATGAATCCCTTTCCTTTTTGTGGGAAATGATGTACAATGAATCTGGCTGCTGTGCCGCCTGCCGCGGCGTACCCGGGGCAGGGGAGAGGCACGCCGGCCTCCCGGTCCGGACCGCAGCCCTGAACTTTGCTTACATTTATATGTAATAGAGTAATTCACAACAAAAGGAGCGAAACCGAACATGCCTGAAGCACTGAAAGAACGTTCCCAGATCGAGGAACAGTACAAGTGGGACCTGACCCGGATGTACGCCGACGATGCCGCCTGGGAGAAAGCCCTGGGCGACGTGGACGCCGACATGGTCTTTGATTCCGTCAAGGACGGCAAGGGCGAGGATGTGGAGGTCACCGGCTCCAACTATATCCTGCTCCAGTCCTCCGACGACCGCACCCTGCGGGAGAACTCCTTCCGCAGCTTCTACAAGGGCTACCGCCAGCACATCAACACCTTCGGCGCCACCTACTCCGCCAACGTGAAGGCTGCTGTGGTGGAGGCCAAGGCCCGCCACTACGAGTCCTCCCGCGCCATGTCCATGGCAGGGGAGAACATCCCCGCGTCGGTCTACGACAACCTGGTGGAGACGGTGCGCAAGCATCTGCCCGCCATGTACCGCTACGTTGCCCTGCGCAAGAAGATCCTGGGCGTGGACGAGCTGCACTACTACGATGTCTATGCGCCGCTGGTCTCCGAGAGCAGCGCCACCTACACCTATCCCCAGGCCCAGCAGATGGTTCTGGATGCCGTGGCGCCTCTGGGCGAGGAGTATGTCAACCAGGTCAAGAAGGCCTATGCCGACCGCTGGATCGACGTATTCCCCAACCGCGGCAAGAGCGGCGGCGCCTACTCCTCCGGCACCTACGACTCCGACCCCTATATCATGACCAACTTCACCGGCACGCTGGACAGCGTCTCCACCATTGCTCATGAGATGGGCCACTCCATGCACAGCTGGTACACCCGGCAGCATCAGCCCGCCCAGTACTCCAATTACACCCTCTTTGTGGCGGAGGTCGCCTCCACCGTCAACGAGAACCTGATGATCGAGCAGCTGCTCAAGAAGGAGCAGGAGCCCCAGGCCCGCCTGCGTCTGCTCAACCAGTATCTGGAAAACTTCAAGGGCACCGTCTACCGTCAGACCATGTTCGCCGAGTTCGAGCGGGAGGCCCACGCCATGGCCGAGAGGGGAGAGGCCCTCAACCCCGCCGCCCTCAACGCCCTCTACCGCCGTCTGATCGTCGACTACTTCGGACCCGAGCTGGTGGTGGATGACGAGGTTCAGTACGAGTGGGCCCGCATCCCGCACTTCTACCGCCCCTTCTACGTCTACAAGTACGCCACCGGCTACTCCACCGCGGTCGCTCTCAGCGAGGCCATCCTCAGCGAGGGTGAGCCCGCCGTCAAGCGCTACCTGGAGTTCCTCTCCATGGGCGGCAGCGTTTACCCGCTGGATGAGCTGCGCCACGCCGGCGTCGACCTGACCACCCCGGCTCCTGTGGATGCCGCCCTGTGCAAGTTCGAGCGCATCCTGGATGACGCCGAAGCCACCCTGGCCCGCATGCAGAACGCCTGAACCCGGCCCCTTTTGTCAGGATGCCGTCACGGAAAAAGAAAATCTCTGTTTTACACGATTTTTTCGCTGTTTTTTTGTGAATACTCTTGACAAGGTGTGCCGTATCCCTTACAATAATTCTTGCGTCAGTCGGGGCGTATTGCGCCGTTTTTCGGCAGATACACCCGCTTGTGACCGCGCGAATACAGAAGAAAGGAGAAAAGAAATGCCTACTTTTAACCAGCTCGTACGCAAAGGCCGTGAGGTCCTGGTCAAGAAAAGCACCGCGCCTGCCCTTCTCAAGAGCTACAACTCCCAGAAGAAGCAGTACACCAATCTGAACAGCCCCCAGAAGCGTGGCGTCTGCACCGCTGTCCGTACCATGACCCCCAAGAAGCCGAACTCTGCTCTGCGTAAAGTTGCCCGTGTCCGCCTCACGAATGGTATCGAGGTCACCTCTTACATTCCCGGTATCGGCCATAACCTGCAGGAGCACAGCGTCGTCTTGATCCGCGGCGGCCGTGTCAAGGACCTGCCCGGTGTGCGTTATCACATCATCCGCGGCACCCTCGATACCCAGGGCGTTGCCAACCGCCATCAGGGCCGCAGCAAATACGGCGCAAAGCGTCCCAAGGCCGGTGCCAAGAAGTAAGGAAACATCTTTTCGCCATTAAGAATGGGTCAGCAATGACTCTTCTTGTGGCCTTACGGGAGTTTCTATACTTTCGAGTACCGATGATATCATTATTGTGAAGGAGGGAAGAAAGATGCCCAGAAGAGGTAACGTCGCCAAGCGCGAAGTTCTGGCTGATCCTATTTATAATTCCAAGATCGTCACCCGCCTGGTCAATTCGATCATGCTCGACGGCAAAAAGGGCGTCGCCCAGAAGATCGTTTACGATGCTTTTGACATCGTGAAGGAAAAGACCGGCAACGATCCTCTCGAAATGTTTGAGAAAGCACTCGAGAACATCATGCCCAGCCTCGAAGTCAAGGCCCGCCGTGTCGGCGGCTCCACCTACCAGGTCCCCCTGGAGGTCAGCCCCGCCCGCCGCGAGACCCTCGGCCTGCGCTGGCTGACTCTGTACAGCCGCACCCGCGGTGAGAAGACCATGTCCCAGCGCCTGGCCGCCGAGATCATCGACGCGACCAACAATACCGGTAACGCCGTCAAGAAGCGCGAGGATACCCACAAGATGGCCGAGGCCAACAAGGCTTTCGCTCATTACCGTTATTGATCCGTCTGTTTTTCTTCGACTAGGAGGTTTCAGCCATGGCAACGCCGAGAGATGTTTCTCTGCAAATGACCAGAAATATCGGTATCATGGCTCACATCGACGCAGGCAAAACCACCACCACCGAGCGTATCCTGTACTACACCGGTATCAACCACAAGATCGGCGAAGTGCATGATGGCGCTGCTACGATGGACTGGATGGTGCAGGAGCAGGAGCGTGGTATCACCATCACCTCCGCTGCTACCACCTGCTACTGGAGCCATACCGAAACCCAGCATGACCCGGCCGCTTATAAGGCGAACCGTCATCGCATCAATATTATCGACACCCCGGGCCACGTCGACTTCACCGTTGAGGTCGAGCGTTCCCTGCGCGTGCTGGACGGTTCTGTGACCGTTCTGGCTGCAAAGGGTGGCGTTGAGCCCCAGTCCGAGACTGTCTGGCGCCAGGCGGACAACTATCATGTTCCCCGCATGGTTTACGTCAACAAGATGGACACCATGGGTGCCGATTTCTACCGCTGCGTGCAGATGCTGCATGATCGCCTGCATGCCAATGCGGTGCCCATCCAGCTGCCCATCGGTCAGGAGGATACCTTCAAGGGCATCATCGACCTGATCGATATGAAGGCTGACGTCTACTACGACGATATGGGCAATGATGTCCGCGTGGAAGAAATCCCCGAGGACATGAAGGAGCAGGCTCAGGAGTATCACGACAAGCTGATCGAGGCTGTCGCCGAGAACGACGAAGAGCTGATGATGAAGTACCTGGACGGCGAAGAGCTGACCAAGGAAGAAATCAAGGCTGCTCTGCGTCGCGAGACCATCGCCAACACGGTTGTCCCCGTCACCTGCGGCTCTTCCTACCGCAACCGCGGTGTTCAGAAGCTGCTGGATGCCATTGTCGACTACATGCCGGCTCCCACCGACATTCCCGACATCAAGGGCACCAACCCCGAGACCGGCGAGGAGGAGACCCGTCCTTCCGACGATAAGGCTCCCTTTGCTGCTCTGGCCTTCAAGATCGCTACCGACCCCTATGTCGGCAAGCTGTGCTTCTTCCGTGTCTACTCCGGCACCATCGAGGCTGGCACCACCGTTTACAACTCCGTCAAGGATCAGAACGAGCGTATCGGCCGTATCCTGCAGATGCACGCCAACCATCGGAAGGACATCGACATCTGCTACGCCGGCGACATTGCCGCCGCTGTCGGTCTGAAGAACACCACCACCGGTGACACCCTGTGCGATCCGGAGCACCCCATCATCCTCGAGAGCATGGAGTTCCCCGAGCCCGTTATCCGTGTTGCCATTGAGCCCAAGACCAAGGCCGGTTCCGAGAAGATGGGCATTGCTCTGGCCAAGCTGGCCGAGGAAGACCCCACCTTCCGTACCTGGACCGACGAGGAGACTGGCCAGACCATCATCGCCGGCATGGGCGAGCTCCATCTGGAGATCATCGTCGACCGTCTGCTGCGTGAGTTCAAGGTCGAAGCCAACGTCGGCGCACCTCAGGTTGCCTACCGTGAGACCATCCGCAAGGATGCCAACCAGGAAACCAAGTACGCTCGTCAGTCCGGTGGTAAGGGCCAGTACGGTCACGTCAAGATCAAGATCGAGCCCAACCCCGGCAAGGGTTACGAGTTCGTCAACGGCATCGTTGGCGGCGCGATCCCCAAAGAGTATATTCCTGCTGTTGACCAGGGCATCCAGGGCGCTATGAAGTCCGGTGTTCTCGCCGGCTATCCCGTCGAGGATGTCAAGGTCACCCTGTGGGACGGCTCTTACCATGAAGTCGACTCCTCTGAAATGGCGTTCCAGATCGCCGGTTCCATGGCGTTCAAGGATGCTATGAAGAAGGCAGATCCCGTTATCATGGAGCCCATCATGAAAGTTGCGGTCATCGTCCCCGACGAGTATATGGGCGATGTCATCGGCGACCTGAACAGCCGCCGCGGCCAGATCCAGGGCATGGAGGCCATGTCCGGCACCCAGCGCATCAACGCCATGGTGCCTCTGTCCGAGATGTTCGGCTACGCCACCGACCTGCGTTCCAAGACCCAGGGCCGTGGCCAGTATTCCATGGAGCCCGCTGAGTACCAGCAGGTCCCGAAGAATATTGCGGACAAGATCATCACCGACCGCAGCAAGGCATAAAATCTACGATTTTGCTTGATTTTTGCCTGCAAATCTAGTATGATAGCCTTACACGAGGCTTACAAATTGTTTCAATTAAAGGAGGATACTTCCAATGGCTGAAAAGGCAAAATTTGACCGCTCTCTGGAGCACGTCAACATTGGCACCATTGGTCACGTCGACCATGGCAAGACCACTCTGACCGCTGCGATCACCAAGGTTCTCGCGCTGAAGGGCGACGCGGACTTCATGGATTACTCCAGCATCGACAAGGCCCCCGAAGAGAAGGCCCGCGGCAT
>CALXHO010000089.1 GCA_944388125.1 uncultured Gemmiger sp.
GGCACGGACGTCCTCCACCTCCATGCCCAGGGGAATGCCCAGCCGCTTGTCCACCTTGGGGTCAATGTAGACCGGCGTGGCACCGCAGAGCACCAGCGCATTGATGGCGCTCTTGTGGACGTTGCGGGGCAGGATGATCTTGTCACCCGGCTTGCAGGTGGACAGGACCATGCCCTGTACCGAGGAGGTGGTTCCACCTACCATTAAAAAGGCGTGTGCCGCACCGAAGGCATCGGCGGCCAGATCTTCCGCCTCGCGGATGACCGAGACGGGGTGGCAGAGATTGTCCAGCGGCTTCATCGAGTTGACGTCGATGCCGACGCATTTCTCTCCCAGCAGCTGCACAAGCTCAGGATTGCCGCGGCCGCGCTTGTGGCCCGGCACATCAAAGGGCACGACGCGCTGCTTGCGGAACCGTTCCAGCGCCGTATAGATGGGCGCCTGCTTTTGACGCTCTTTATCCATTCACATTCCTCCCGGCCGGTCCCCGTCCCGAAATACGGCCGTTTTTGTTAGTGTGCGCAGGGCAGGCAAACAAAAAACAGGCAGTGCCCGACAAACGCGGCACTGCCTGCGAAAAGACAAACAGGACATAGAATACCCCTCGCCCGAAAATCCGCCGGGAAGAAGAGAGGCCAGCATCCGGTTGCCCGATCCGTACACTTCAGAGTCTATTTAGCAAATATACTTTTACTACTCTTATTGACGTTTCACAAGTGGTGTGCGATTGCACGGGAAAGAAAGGACCAACTCATAAAATTTGAACCCGCCAACTCCGGGTTCATCAATAATTGCGATGCTTTACACCGCACGCGGCAGCGGCCAGCCCTGTCCGATGAGCTTTAGGCGCCGACGGCGCCCGGCCAAATATATTTGCATGGATAGAAGTGCCTTGGCAACATCTATGCATAGCAACATCATTTTAACATAGATTTTGTGCTTGTCAACCATCTGACGGCCATATGCAGGGACAAAACGGCACGATCCATACAAAAATGCCGCCCACTCGGCATTTTTGCCGGACGGGCGGGCGTTTGTATTTATGATGCGTAAGGATTACATGCTCTCATGGAAGGTACGGGCAATGACTTCCAGCTGCTGCTCACGGCTCAGGCGGTGGAAGTTGACGGCGTAACCGGACACGCGGATGGTCAGGGAAGGATACTTCTCGGGATGCTCCATGGCGTCGATCAGCGTCTCGCGATGCATAACGTTGACGTTCAGGTGATGAGCACCCTGGGCGAAGTAACCATCCAGCAGAGCGGTCAGGTTGGAGCGGCGGACCTCGTCGCTCTTGCCCAGCGCCTCAGGCACGATGGAGAAGGTGTTGGACACGCCGTCCTGGCAGATGTTGCGGTAAGGGATCTTGGCAACGCTGTTCAGGGAAGCCAGAGCACCGGACTTGTCGCGGCCGTGCATGGGGTTGGCGCCGGGGGCCAGAGGTTCGCCGATCTTGCGGCCATCGGGGGTGGAACCGGTCTTTTTGCCGTACATGACGTTGCTGGTGATGGTCAGAGCCGACAGGGTGTGCTTGGCGTTGCGGTACAGCGGATGGCGCTTGAGGGCACCGCTGAAGTAGGTGACAGTATCCACGGCCAGATCGTCGGCACGATTGTCGTCGTTGCCGTACTTGGGGAAGTCCCCTTCGGTGACAAAATCCACAGCCACGCCATTTTCGTTGCGCACGGGGTGGACGGTGGCATAGCGGATGGCGGAGAGGCTGTCTGCCGCCACCGAGAGACCCGCCACGCCGAAGGCCATCAGCCGCTCCACATGGGTGTCGTGCAGCGCCATCTGGCTGGCCTCGTAGGCGTACTTGTCGTGCATATAATGAATGATGTTGTTGGCATCCACGTAGAGCTGCGCCACGTAGTCCATGACCTTTTTGTAGTTGGCCCAGACCTTGTCGTAGTCCAGGACCTCGTCGGTGATGGGGTTGATGCCGGGCACGACCAGGGTGCCGGTCTTTTCATCCACACCGCCGTTGATGGCGTAGAGCAGGCTCTTGGCCAGGTTGCAGCGGGCACCGAAGAACTGCATCTGCTTGCCCACGGCCATGGCGGATACGCAGCAGGCGATGGCGTAGTCGTCACCGTAGACAGGGCGCATGACGTCATCGTTCTCGTACTGGATGGAGTCGGTGGTGATGGAGATGTGGGCGCAGTAGTCCTTGAACGCCTTGGGCAGGTGCTCGCTCCACAGAACGGTCAGGTTGGGCTCGGGGGCGGTGCCCAGGTTCTCCAGGGTGTGCAGATAGCGGAAGGAGTTCTTGGTCACCAGGGAGCGGCCGTTGATGCCCATGCCGCCGATGGATTCGGTCACCCAGGTGGGGTCGCCGCCGAACAGCTCGTTGTACTCGGGGGTGCGGAGATGGCGAACCAGACGCAGCTTGATGATGAACTGGTCGATGAGCTCCTGGGCACCGGCCTCATCCAGCACACCGGCGTCCAGATCGCGCTGGATGTAGATGTCCAGGAAGGTGGAGGTGCGGCCCAGGGAGGTGGCGGCACCGTTGTTCTCCTTGATGCCGGCCAGATAGCCCATGTAGAGGGCCTGCACAGCCTGCTGGGCGTTGGCGGCGGGCTGGGAAATATCCACGCCGTAGGTGGCGGCCATGCGGGTCATGTCCTGAAGAGCACGGATCTGCATGCTCACATCCTCCCGCAGGCGGATGCGCTCGTCGTCCATGGCACCATCGATGTCGTCCAGGTCGGCCTTTTTGCGCTCGATTAGATAGTCGGTGCCGTACAGGGCAATGCGGCGGTAGTCACCGATGATGCGGCCGCGGCCGTAGGCATCGGGCAGACCGGTGAGCAGGCCTGCGTGGCGGGCGGCACGCACCCGCTTGGGGTAGGCGTCGAATACGCCCTCATTGTGGGTCTTGCGGTATTCGCAGAAGTGGCGCTCGATCTCGGGGTCCAGCTGATAGCCGTAGGCGTCCAGACTCTGCTTGGCCATGCGGACGCCGCCGTACAGGTTGACCATCCGCTTGAGGGGGGCGTCAGTCTGCAGGCCGACGATGACCTCGTTCTCCTTGTCGATGTAGCCCGGGGCAAAGTTGCAGATGCCGCTGATCGTCTTGGTCTCAACGTCCAGTACGCCGCCCTTCTTCATTTCCTCGGCCAGCAGTTCCTCGCACTTGGACCAGACCTTGCGGGTCTTTTCGGTGGGCCCGGCCAGAAATTCGGGGCCGCCCTCATAGAGGGTGTAGTTCTTCTGGATAAAGTTGCGGACGTCGATCTCGCGCTGCCAGTTGCCGGCGGCAAAGCCATTCCATGCGGTATTGTTCATGGTCGATGTACTCCTTTCAAGTTCCTGAGTGGGTGGGAAAGAACAGACTCCGGATCAGACCGGATATTCGGGAAAAACTTCTTTCTGCAGGGCAAGGCAGCGGTCCTTGTCCATGGCGGGAACTCCTTCCAGCGGATAGGGGATGCCCAGGGGCGGGTATTTGGCGGCCCCCAGCAGATGATAGGGCAAAAGCTCCACCTTCTGTACATTGGTCAGGTGGGTGGAAATGTAATCCCGCAGTGCCCGGATGTCCTCCACGGTATCGGTACGCCCCGGCACGACCACATGGCGTACCCAGATGGGGACGCCGGCCTCGGTCATGGCCTTCTGGAAAGCCTCGGTCTCCGCGATGTCCAGCCCGGTCAGGGCACGGTAGGCATCGGGGTCCCAGTGCTTGACGTCATAGAGGACCAGATCGGTCAGTGCCAGGATGGGGGCGGGGTCAAAACCCTTGGGGCCGACGCCCGCCGTGTCCAGGCAGGTATGCAGCCCGCGCTGGCGGCATTCCCGCAGCGTTTCCAGCAAAAACTCCGGCTGCACCAGCGGGTCGCCGCCGGAAAAGGTGACGCCGCCGCCGCTGCGGCTGAAATAGGGAGCAAACCGGGCCAGCTTGTCAGCCAGGGCGGCAGGCGTCATGCGCTCGCCGCCGTGGACGGCCCAGGTGTCGGGGTTGTGGCAGAACTGGCAGCGCAGCCTGCACCCCTGGAAAAAGACGACGGCCCGGATGCCGGGACCGTCCACCAGACCCATGCTCTCGATGGAGTGGATCGAACCTTGTGTCATGTATGCACCTCCTGTAAGAGCGCCCCGGAAAGACGGGGCACAGAGCAGCGGCGGCGTACCGGACCGGATGTCCGGATATAAAAATAGCCGGCCGCTGAAGCTTTCGCCCAGACGGTCGGCTTACGACGGTCATGCTCCATGTGGTTCATCCACTTCCGTCAGTCGCATGACCTGATGAGGTCAGTATATCAGAGGTTTTTGCATTCGTCAAGAGAAAATTTTCTATATTTTGATTGGGGCTGAAATCACGACACAAAATATAGAGGGTGCTCACCGGCGCCTGCGCCACAGTCGCATGGCGCAGACAAGAAGAATCACGCCCAGAATCAGTGCCGCAATGGAGAAGATCACACCGGAAATGTCCGGCCCGGCCACCCAGATGGAGGTGGGACCGTCGGCAGAGCCGATGACCCCCACCGAGGCTGCGGGGGTAACAAGACAGACCAGCAGTGTGCCGACGGCTGCCGCAAGGCAAAGGACGGCAGCCAGAACCAGCAGGATGACCCCGGCAAAGACAATGGAATGGGGCGGATTATTGCGTAGCTCGGAAATCGGGTCTTGACCCGGAGAAATGGCTTGCCCGGCGGGGGGCTGCTCCGCCTCCTGCGGTGTGCCGGTCAGCTCCGACACAGAGCAGCCGAAGATCCGGCTCAGTGCCAGCAGATTGGCAGTGCTGGGCAGGGAAGTGCCCCGCTCCCATTTGGCCACGGCCTGCCGGGATACATCGAGCCTTTCGGCGAGCATTTCCTGGGAAAGCCCCTGCCCGATCCGCAGCTTCCGGATGCGGGTGCCGAGGTCCTGCGCATTCCCTGCCGGTTCGCCGCGGGAGTTCAGTGAGGAATTGGTATGGCTTTGCTTCATGCTGTATGTTCCGCCTTTCCCGGACCGGGAACAACCCGGCGCCGATTCTGCCCTGAGTGTAACAGAACACCGCCGGACAGACAAGAAACCGGCTGTCAACTATCGGTTGCGCAGCCGGAAGTTTCTTCTATAACAGGCAGGTGGTCACACGCCGCGGGCTTTTTTGCTGAACTCGCAGCCGCAGTAGTCCTGCCGGTAGAGGCCGTACTCGGCACTGAGCACAAGACTGCGCTTGTAGCCGTCCCGCTTGCGGAATTCGCTCTGCAGGTAATTCAGGCCGTATTTTTTGGCCAGCTCCATCCCGATGGTGTTGAGCCGCACCGGGTCCTTGACCGGCGAGATGGACAGCGTAGTGGTGAACCATTCAAAACCATGTTCGGCGGCGTATTGGGCGGCACGCTCCAGACGCAGCCGATAACAGACAGTACAGCGGCCGCCCTTTTCCGGTTCCTCCTCCAGCCCTTTGACGGTGTCGTAGAATTCCTGCGGTTCGTAGGGCAGTTCGATCACCGCTACCCCATAATACCCTGCATCCCGGACAAAGCGCTCCAACTCATTTTCCCGGCGGTGATACTCTTCCGGGGGATAGATATTGGGATTATAATAGAGAATCGAAAGTTCAAAATGCCCGGCAAGGCGTTCCAGCGTGGCGCTGGAGCAGGGGGCACAGCAGGCATGCAGCAGCAGTTTGGGGCGGCGGTGCTCCGCATCCAGACGGTCAAGCACCGCCTGCATTTCTCGGTCATAGTTGATACGGTTTGCCATGGCAGCTCCTTAATAATAGTTTATTTATATGTTATGGAAGGACGATGATTTTCTCCTTCCGGGGATGTCAGTTCATAATTCATTATAACTTCTTTCGTAAAATGTTGAAGTATCTGTCACCTTTTTGTCACAATTTGGCGGTATTCTAAACATGTTCCCAAAAGCAAAGCGAACAGGGACGCCGAGCAGGAAAAACAGGGATTTCCGGAAATTGGGAACAAACGCTTCTATCTTTTTCATCTCCACTCCTCTTTCTCTTTCTTTTTTGGTTAGAAACAGCGCGTCGGAACAGGGACCGGCGCGCTGTTTCTTTGTGTGTGCCCGGCGGGACCAAAATTTTGGATGCCTTGGAATTGCCAATGCCAAAAACGTCATTCCGAGGCACTTTTGTTCACAAACGGTTCAAAAAAGGAAGGTATACTGATATCAGATTTGGAAGTGTAGGTTTGTCAAACATATTGGACGGCGAACTCGTTAGGAGAGGACCAGTTAAGAGGTCTCATAGGGAAGTCGTTG
>CALXHO010000090.1 GCA_944388125.1 uncultured Gemmiger sp.
AGGTCGTGTCCTGGTACGACAACGAGAACAGCTACACCAGCCAGATGGTCCGCACCATCAAGTACTTCGCTGAGCTGTAATCTCGCAGCCTGACAAGTTCAGATGCTTACGGCGGCCGCCGCTCCGGTTCATCCCGGCGCGGCGGCCGCTTTTTGCATGCCCGGAACACCCGGTGCAAGCCTGCCCGGGTCTATGCCTGTCAGCAATAAAAACGCCGTATCACCGATATTCTACTGCCAGGCGGTTGCCAAGGGACCCGGGGATGGAGTATCCTGATGACAGAAAAAGGGAAGGCCCGGGCCGCGGCAGCGCCCGGCGCATCCCCACGGGAAAGGGAGAGCACCATGGTAGATCGGAACAAGTTCGCGGCCTTTGTCTCAGCACGCCGGAGGGCGAAGGGCATGACCCAGCGCCAGCTGGCAGAACGCCTGCACCTGTCCGACAAGGCGGTGAGCAAGTGGGAGCGGGGTCTCAGCCTGCCGGATATTGCGGTGCTGGAACCGCTGGCGGACGCTCTGGGGGTGACGGTGACCGAACTGCTGCGGGGGGAGGCCCTGGCCCCGGAAACCCGCCTGGACCTCCGCGAGGTGAACACACTGGTGGCGGATTCCCTCAAACTGGCCAACGGCCGTCCGGAGCAGGAGCGCGCCGCCCATAAAAAATACCTGCTGTGGTGGGCGGCCATGACGGCGGTCATCTGCGCCGAGTTCTTTGTGCTGTATCTGCTCAGCGGCCGGCCGGAACACTTTGTCCTGACCAGCCTGGAGCAGGGCGGGTCCATGGCCATGGCTCTGCTGGGATGCGGGCTGGCCATCGCCCTGGCCATGACCGAGGAGACCCTGCCCGCCTACTACGACGAGTACGCCGTCCGGGGGTACAACAACGGATTTTTCCGCATTCAGCTCATGGGCGTGCGCATTTCCAACCGGAACTGGCGGGCCATCAAGCAGAGCGGTTTCTGGAGCATGATGGCGTGGAGCCTGGTGTTCCCCGGGGCGGACTATGCCCTGGCGGCCTTTGTCCCGGCCTACGGGGGAGGGGTGCGCTGGGCGGTGAACCTGTTCGGGACCCTTGCTGCCGTGTTTGTGCCCATGATGCTGGCCGCCTGCCTGGCAGGAGGTGCCGGACAGGATTCCCGGACAAAATAAGAACAAATCCCCGGACTTTCTCTGTGCAGCCACAGAGAAGGTCCGGGGATTTGTTTAAAACAAGCAAATGAACGGCAGGGGAAAACCGGGCACAAATGCGCCGGGCCCTGCACAGGCGGAGTTACTTCTTCTTGGTGTCCCCGCCCATGCGGCGGTCGCGGCGGGCGTACTCGGCCAGGGCGGCGTCAAACTGGCCCTTGTCGAAGTCGGGGAAGAGCACCGGGGTGAAGTAGAACTCGGCGTAGGCGGCCTGCCACAGCAGGAAGTTGGAGATGCGCTGCTCGCCGCTGGTGCGGATGAGGAAATCCACCGGGGGCAGCTGGCGGTAAAGGTGGGATTCCACCGTCTTTTCATCGATGGCGGCAGGGTCCAGGGTACCCGCCTGGACCTCACTCACAATGCCCCGAACCGCGTCGGTCAGCTCGGCGTGGCCGCCGTAGTTGAGGCAGAAGTTCACAATGCCGCTGGTGTTATCCTTGGTCAGGTCCATCATGTAATCCATGGCATCGCAGACCCGCTGCTGCAGCCCTTCCCGGCGGCCGCTGAACAGCACCTGGCAGTTGCGCTCGTTCATCTCGTCGGCGATGGTGCGGAAGTTGTTGGAAAACAGATCCATCAGGTAGCCCACTTCCTTGGGGTCCCGGGCAAAGTTCTCGGTGGAAAAGACATACAGGCTCAGCACCTTGACGCCGCACTCGGACAGGGCATAGCGGGTGATCTCCTTGAGGCGGTCAAACCCGGCCTTGTGGCCCAGGCTGGCGGGCATCATGCGCTGGCGGGCCCAGCGGCGGTTGCCGTCCACGATGATGGCAACATGGCGGGGAATATTCTCATTGGGCATGGTACAGACCTCCGGTTTCGGTGTTTTTTGCAGGCATGGGACAGCCGCCCCTGCGGATGGAGCAAGGGAACAATCAGGGCGCCGGTGTTTCGGCGGGGGAGGGCATCAGCACATCGGGGGGCGTCTCGCCGGGGTGCTGGCGCCGCCAGGCCAGGTGGCTCTCCAGCAGGACGGCGGCGGACACCGAGTCCAGCCGGTCCTTGCGCTTTTTGCCGAACACATCGTTGTCCGACAGGATGGCCGCCGCCGACACGGTGGTGCGGCGCTCGTCCCACAGAATCACCGGCAGCCCGGCGGCATTTGCCACCCGGGCGGCAAAGCGGCGGCATTTGGCGGCGCGGGCACCCTCGGACCCGTCCATGTTTTTGGGCAGGCCCACCACCAGGGCCCCCGCCCCGCGGGACAGGGCGGCATCGGCGGCAGCCTGGGCCGCCTTGTTCATACTTTTCTCTTCGATCTGCGGCGTGATCGGGGTGACGATCAGCTCGCCGGGGTCACATTCGGCCAGGCCGGTGCGGGCCTCGCCATAGTCTACGGCAATCAGTTTCATGCAATGTCCTTTCCGGATGGATTCAGGCTGCCTGGTCGGGCTGCAGGGCGCCGATGAGAAACTCGGCGGTCTGGTCTTCCAGCCGGGCACTGATCTCAGCGGTCTCCGCCGTGTCGCCCGACTGCGCGGCATAGTTGTGGGTGGCGTCCTCAAACTGACCGTACAGATCGACAAAGTCGGTCCCCCGGTCCCGGGCCGCCTGCAGGGTGTCGTCGATGGTGGTCTGGCTCAGCAGGCCCAGGTCGCCCCCTGCAAAGGAGAGGAGCAGCGCCCCCGAATAGCTGCGGATGCCGTCGGCTGGATGGCTTTTGTCCATCTGCTCGATAAAATCCGAGCTGATGGTCACGTTCCAGCCGGAGAGGGCATATTCGCCCGTCTCGGCGGCGTCGGCGCGCATCTGTTCCCGGCCCTCGGGGGTGTCGTCGAGGAACTCCAGCCCGTCCAGGCCGTTGCCGTTGGCGGGGCTCCACAGGGCCGCCGCGGCGATGTCGTCGCTGAGATGGAGGCTGACCGCCCGGCCGCCCATGCTGTGCCCCACCAGCCCCACGGGCCCGATGGTGTAGGAGTCTTTCATATAGCCGATGGCGGATTCAATGTCGTCGTACATGCTTTCCAGGGTGTAGGCGGTGAAGGGCTCGGTGCTCTCCCCGTTGCCGGCAAAATCCACCCGGATGCTGGCGATGCCGTTTTTTGCCAGGGTGTCGGCCAGGGGCTGGAAATGCCCGTCGCCGTCCCGGTTGCCGGTAAAGCCGTGGCACATGACCACCAGGGGCGTCTCACTCTCGGCGGAGATGTTGTCGGGCACCGTCATGGTGGCGGGAATGTCGGTGCCCCGCACCGATGGGATGGTCAGGGTGGTGGTGACCGGCGCCGGCTGGGCTGGCTGAGCGGGCGAAAACAGTTCCAGACTGACGGCGGGGCTTCCGGTAGCCACGCGCCCGGCGGCAACGGTGCACAGCACCACGGCGGCGATGCACAGCGTGCAGACCATCACCGCATACAGCCTGCGCAGGCGGCGGTATTGTCTCTCCGCGGACTGCGCCGGGGAGGAAACCTTCTTGGATTTTGGCATAGGTGCTCCTTTGGACAAAAGGAAAATGGTGGATCCGGCATGACAATGCCCGGAATTTCCTCCATTATAGCATCCGGCCGCGGGAACTGGCAAGAAAAACACGAGCCGCGAGAGACAGACTCTCACGGCTCGCGGCAAAAAACAGATTATTTTCTCGACAGGGCCAGACGGCGGTCCAGAGCCCGGGTCAGCACGGCGGCCAGCAGGATCTTGAAGACATCGCAGGGCAGGTAGGGGAAGACGCACATGGCCAGGGATGCCACAAAGCCGTTGCCGGACAATACCGAGAACCACAGGGTGCCCAGCAGGTAGCAGGCGGCGCAGCCCGCCACCATGTACAGGCAGAGGAAGGGCACCGTGCGCCTGCCGTGGGCTGCCAGGAATCCCACGAGGAGGGCGGCCAGCACATAGCCGACCACATAGCCGCCCGTCAGGCCGAAGATGGCGGCAGGTCCGCCCGCAAACCCGGCCAGCACCGGCAGGCCGACGGCGGCCAGAGCCACAAAGACCAGCTGGCTCACAAAACCGCCCGCAGCCCCCAGCATGGTGCCCGCCATGTAAACCGAGAACAGTGCCAGATTGATGGGCACGCCCCAGGGCGTGGGGATGGCGATCTGGCTGCAGACTGCGGTCAGAGCCGCGAACAGGGCGCACAGCATCATGTTGCGCAGACGGCTGGAAGTGTGCGTCATGGATGGTTCCTCCTTGCAGGCCGTCAGGTGCGGCTAACTTGATTGCCTTATCAGCGTACCGCGCAAACGGACCTTTGTCAAGGGAATGACTTGTAAAGATTGCGGCGGGCGGACAGACAAAGAAAAAAGCGACGGGCACACCGTCGCTTCTTTCTTTGGAAGGTAAACCGTAAACGGGAAAGTTAAGAAAAGGAATCAGCGCTGGATACGGCCGGAACCGTCGCCGCCGGCCAGCTTCTCCACCTCGGAGACGGTGACCATGTTGTAGTCGCCCTCGATGGAGTGCTTGAGAGCGGAAGCTGCCACAGCAAACTCCACCGCGTCCTGGGTGCTCTTGCCGGACAGCAGAGCGTAGATCAGGCCGCCGCCGAAGCTGTCGCCGCCGCCCACGCGGTCGATGATGTGCAGGTCGTACTTCTTGCTGAAGCAGTACTCGTTGGAAGCAACGTCGTAGAGCATGGCGCTCCAGCCGTTGTCGAAGGCGGAATGGCTCTCACGCAGGGTGATGGCAACCTTCTCGAAGCCGAACTTGTCGGCCAGCTGCTTGGCAACGCTCTTGTAGCCCTCGCGGTTGATCTCGCCGGCGTAGATGTCGGTGGCCTCAGCCTCGATACCGAACACGTCCTTGGCATCCTCCTCGTTGGAGATGCAGACGTCCACATACTGGCACAGGTCGGTCATGGCAGCGCGGGCCTGCTCACGGGTCCACAGCTTGCCGCGGTAGTTCAGGTCGCAGCTGATCTTGACGCCGTGTGCCTTGGCAGCCTTGCAGGCCTCGCGGCAGATGTCGACGACATTGGGGCCCAGGGCCGGGGTGATGCCGGTGAAGTGGAACCAGTCCACACCCTCAAAGATGGCATCCCAGTCGAAATCGGAGGTGGAAGCCTCCTGGATGGCGGAATGGGCACGGTCGTAGATGCAGACAGAACCACGCTGAGAAGCGCCCTTCTCGTTGTAGTAGATGCCGATGCGGTCGCCGCCGCGGACGATCATGGAGGTGTCAACGCCGTAGCGGCGCAGGCTGTTGATGGCAGCCTGACCGATGGCATGGGCGGGCAGCTTGGTGACGTAGGCAGCGTCCACACCGTAGTTGGCCAGCGAGACAGCCACGTTGGCCTCGCCGCCGCCGAAGGTGAACTCCAGGTTGGAAGCCTGGACAAAACGCTCGTAGTTGAAGGGCTGCAGACGGACCATCAGTTCGCCAAAAGTAACGACTTTCATGAAGTAAACTCTCCTTATTGTATCATTTGCCTGTCATTTTCCGACAGATTTCTCAACCGACAGGGTACAGACTTATTTCTGCACCAGATGGATGGCGAAGCCGCCGATCTCATCAGCCAGGTAGATCGCGGTGGTCTTGCCGTTCTTGACATTCTTGGAATCCATGTCGAACTTGACGCCGCGCAGGCCCAGGTGATAGATGGCACGGTCCACGTTGTTGGTCTTGATGGCAATGTGACCATGGGTGCCGCGGCCGGGCTTCTTCATGATCTCAAATTCCTTCTTGCCAACAAAGATGCTGGAGTTGCCCGGCTTGACAGCCATGTTCAGCAGGCTGCCCAGCAGCTCGGCGGTCTTCATGGCCTCGGTGTCGTCGGCGCAGTTGATGCCGATGTGGCCCAGCTCCAGGCCCAGCATGGTGTCAACGGCTTCCTTGCACATGGCGGTGATCTCGTCCCATGCGCCGGCCTTGATCTTGTCGCTCTTGCACATCCAGGTGCCGCCCACGGCGAAGATCTGGTCATAAGCCAGGTAATCGTTGACGTTCTTGGCGTTGATGCCGCCGGTGCACATCCACTTGGCAGTCTTGAGGGCGCCGCCGATGTTCTTGAGCATGGCAACGCCGCCGTTGGCCTCGGCGGGGAAGAACTTGATGGCCTC
>CALXHO010000091.1 GCA_944388125.1 uncultured Gemmiger sp.
TTGGAGATGACGTTGAGCTTGTCGGCAACCTTGGCGCCGCCCAGGATGGCGGTGAAGGGACGGACGGGATCGTTGACAGCGTTGCCCAGGTACTTGATTTCCTTTTCCATCAGGTAGCCCACAGCGGTGTCCTTGACGTACTTGGTCACGCCGGCGGTGGAGCAGTGAGCGCGGTGGCAGGAGCCGAAAGCGTCATCCACGTAGGCGTCGGCCAGGCTGGCCAGATCCTCGCTGAAGGTATCGATGTTCTTGGTCTCTTCCTTGCGGAAGCGGGTGTTCTGGAGCAGGACCACGTCGCCGTTGTTCATGGTGGCGACGGCAGCCTTGGCGTTGGGGCCGACGACCTCGTCGTCATCCGCAAAGGTGACCGGCTGGCCCAGCTTCTCGGACAGGCGGACCGCAACGGGAGCCAGGCTGAACTTGGCCTCGGGGCCGTTCTTGGGCTTGCCGAGGTGGCTGCACAGGATGACCTTGGCGCCGTCCGCAATCAGCTTCTTGATGGTGGGCAGAGCAGCGTTGATGCGGTTGTCATTGGTGATGACACCGTCCTTCATGGGGACGTTGAAGTCGCAGCGGACGAGCACGCGCTTGCCCGCATAATTCTGATCGTCAATGGTCTTTTTACCTAATCCCATAGCAAAAATCTCCTCTCGGTTTTACCTTGCAAAATCCGGGGCCCCAGGCCCCTTTGGGTCTGATTCTATTATACGCACAAAGGTTTCATTTCGCAAGACATTTATTGATACTTATTTAACGTTTCTGTAAAATTTTCTCCGCAAAACAGGATTTTTTCTCGTTCCGGCGCGGGATCGGCGGAGGCATTTTCCTGCGGCGGCGTGCCGTTCCAGGCAGACGGCGGATGCGGGCGGCCCCTTTGTCCTCCGGGCGGCGCGCAAAAAAGGGGCCTGCCCCTGCGGGCAGGCTCCTTTTGAAATCGTATGCGGTTATTTGGCAGGTGTGTTCGCGCCGCCCGCGATGCCTTGAATGGCTGCCACAGTGGCGGCCAGGTTCTGCATCTCGGAGGGGACGATGATCTTGGTGGCCTTGCCGTCGGCGACCTTTTCCAGCGCCTCCATGCTGCGCAGAGCCAGCATGTTCTGGTTGGGGGCGGCCTCGTTGATGAGGCGGATGGAGTCAGCCTTGGCCTGCTGGACCATCAGCAAAGCCTGGGCCTCGCCCTCGGCCTCACGGATGCGCTGCTGCTTGACGGCCTCGGCGCGCAGGATGGCGGATTCTTTCTCGCCTTCGGCACGGGTGATGGCCGCCTGCTTTTCGCCCTCGGCCAGCAGGATGTTGGCACGCTTCTCGCGGTCGGCCTTCATCTGCTTTTCCATGGCCTGACGGATCTCCGTCGGGGGCTCGATGTTCTTCAGCTCGATGCGGTTAACCTTGATGCCCCAGCGGTCGGTGGCCTCGTCCAGGGTGGCGGTGATCTGGGTGTTGATGGCGTCGCGGCTGGTCAGCGTCTCATCCAGGGACATGCTGCCGATGATGTCACGCAGGGTGGTGGCGGACAGGTTCTCGATGGCCTGGATGGGGCGGTTGACACCGTAGGCGTAGGCCTTGGCGTCGAACACCTGGAAAAAGACGACGGTGTCGATCATCATGGTGACGTTGTCGCGGGTGATGACCGGCTGAGGGGGGAAGTCCGCCACTTCCTCCTTGAGGGAAACACGGCGGGCCACCCGCTCAATGAAGGGCAGCTTGATGTGGAGTCCGGCCTCCCAGGTCGCCTTGTAGACGCCCAGGCGCTCGATGACGAAGGAATTGGACTGGGGCACGATGACAATGCAGCGCACCAGAACGACCAGTACGATGACCAGAAGGATCGCAGCAATGAGAAGTCCCATATGTAATTCTCCTTTTTTGGTTGATGAGTAAAGTTTCGGATGCCGGGTTCAGGGGTCAGACCCCGGCAGTCTGTACGGATGCAACGGTGAGCACGGCGCCGTCGGCGGCAGTGACCTCACAGGGGGTCCCTTCGGGCAGGGCGGCGGCAGACTGGGCCTGCCAGTCCAGACCATCCACCCGGACGCGGCCGATGCCACCCGGCACAATGGCCTTGAGCACCACACCGCGCTTGCCGACGACCAGCTGGGAACCGTTGGTGACCGGGGGCTTGCTGGCCGCCCGGCGCTTGGCGAGGGTGGGCACCATGACCGCAAGGATCACGGCCGACACCACCGCAAAGACGGCAAACTGCACAATGGCAGAGTCGGTAAAGAGGCTGGCGATCATGGCCGCGCCGGCACCCACCGCAAACCAGATGGAGATCAGCGCGGTGGTGGCGGCCTCGGCCACCACAAAGGCGATGGTCAGAACCAGCCAGATCAGAGTATCCATTCCCATATATAGCACCTCCAGCTATCGGGGTAAACCGTGGGAAAACGTAACCACTGGAGACGGAGCCGGATTTGCCTCACATCGTACGCTGCTGCGCATTCTGCCGGACTTGGCTACGGTATCTCCCCCGGGCCTTTCGCCCACCGCACAGTGCCGGTCAGCGGCCTTTCTGCATGCGGAAGATTCCTCCGTTCCAGGTTGTCAATATTTTAACACAATCCGGTATGGAAGTCAATATATTCCATTTTCACATTCACTTTCCACAATATCTTGCGTTTACAAGTCTGCAAGTGGCCAGCGCTGGTAGAAAATATGCGGCTTGGAGCCGCGGTTTACCGTTTTGAATTGTAAAATCGCTGTAAATTCCGCAAAATGGGAGATTTATACAAAAAATGCTTATTTTTTTGTACATGGCCGAAGGCGGCGTTTGCCCTGCCCGCCCTGTCCCCCCCTTCCGGAGCAGGCCGGGGACCGGCGGACACAAAGGAAAAGCGCCGCCCCGGGCAAAAGCGGGGCGGCGCACAGGGCCGGTATTTTTTTGGTCAGCGGCGGGCTTGAGTCAGTAGATGGCGAAGTAGCCCACGTGGGTGGGGTTGTTCTCCTCCACCAGGATGGTGAATCCGCCGGGGTTGACTTCGGTGACCTTGCCGAAAGCCTCGGTGGCCAGCAGGTGATCCCCCCGGTTGAGGACGATCTCGGCGGTGCGGGTCTTGCCGCGGCGGCGGTATTGCAGCAGGTCGCCCTCGGCGCGGACGATCTCGAAGCTGCCGCCCTGGAAGGCGTCACAGGTCTTGCGCAGGGTCGCCAGGTTGCGGATGGGCCCGCGCAGCCGCTCCTCGGTGCTGTTCCAGTCAAAGAAAGCACGGTTGAAAGGGTCGCGGTAACCCTGCATGGCGATCTCGTCCCCGTAATAGACGCAGGGCACGCCGGGCAGGGTGAAGATCATGGCGTAGGCCAGCAGCAGGCGGCGGACCGCCGCGTCGTACTGGTCGGCGGGGATGCGGCGGCCGCTCTGCCAGTAGCGGTCCCGGCCGTTGGCGGGCTCCCCCGAGATGGCCGTCATGGCCCGCTCGGTGTCGTGGGTGGAGAGGAAGTTCATCAGGCAGTCCACAACCGGCTTGGGGTAGTTCTCGCAGATATTGAGCAGCCCCTCGGCCACATCGGCCACGTCGGCCCCCCGCACAAAGTCGATGGCGCAGTTGCGGAAGGGATAGTTCATGGTGGTGTCCAGCCCGTGTCCCCGCAGGTAGGTGCGGCGGCGGCCGAAGGCCTCCTTGGTGGTGGCGTCCTCCCACACCTCGCCGATGAGCAGTTTGTCCTCCCCGTGGGACTTGACGGCCTGACGGATCTTTTCGATGAAATCGTCGGGCAGCTCGTCGGCCACGTCCAGGCGGAAGCCGCTGGCGCCCAGGTTCAGCCAGGTGTCGATGACGCCGCCCTTGCCGCAGACGAACTCCACGTAGGAGGGGTCATCCTCCTCCACCTCGGGCAGGGTCTCAAAGCCCCACCAGCTGCGGTAGCCGCAGGGATAGCCCGAGTCGAAGTCGTACCAGGAGCGGTAGGGGGAATTGCGGTCGCGGTAGGCGCCGCCGGGGCCGTAGCGGCCCTCCCGGTTGAAGTAGATGGAGTCGGAGCCCGTGTGGCTGAACACCCCGTCCAGAATGATGCGGATGCCGTTCTGGGCAGCCTCGGCACACATGCGGGTGAATTCCTCGGCGGTGCCCAGCACCGGGTCGGGCTTGAGATAGTTGGCCGTGTTGTACCGGTGGTTGGAGTGGGCCTCGAAGATGGGGTTGAGATAGATGCAGGTGACGCCCAGATGCTTCAGGTAAGGCAGTTTCTGGCGGATGCCCGCAAAGTCGCCGCCGAAGTAGTCCCGGTTGAGATAGCCGTCGGCCTGCTCGGTGGGCCAGAAGTAGGGCTCCCCCGTCTTGTCCTCCCGGTAGATGCGGTCGGCAAAGGGCATGGCCTTGCCCGGCCGTCCCTCACAGAACCGGTCGGGGAAGATCTGGTACATGGTGCCGCCCCGCATCCATGCCGGGGTGGCAAAATCCGGTTCATAGACGGTGAGCTGCCACTGGCGGCCCGCCGTCCAGGAGAGTTCGCCCTCGTTGTGGGCGCCCCGGAAGATCTTGCGGAAATCGGTGTACAGATCAAAATAGTAGAAATACAGTCCCGTGGTGGTGGGGCGCACCTTGACCGAGAAGTGGTTGACCCCGGGGGTCTGACCCTCAAAGTTCATCCGGTAATGGACCGGGTCCTCCCGGTCTTTGGTCAGCACCAGGTGCGGGTCGACATACCCAAGCTGTTCCGGCACCGTCAGCCGGATGGTCACCTCCGTGCCGGCGGTCACCGCACCAAAAGGCTGTTTGCAGGCCGGATCGGTGCTGTTGTAATAGGTATGCATGGGCAGGACTCCTTTGTTGTGGGATGAGGCAGGGCACGGGCAGACACGGCCCGCCGTACGAATGGCGTCCGAACCCGCAAAAGCGAGCCAGTGTCAACGCGCAATGTGCGCCGACAATGGCCCGCTTTTCAGGGTCTGCGACAAAGGTTCCGGTTGCGGACTCCGCCGGCGCGGCACGGAGGAATTCCCTGTACCGGCCCTGCGGCGGCCTTGCCTGTGTTCAGTTTATGCGGGGCGGCAATTATTTGACCGGAGTGATGCCCCAGATGTTGCGGGCGTAATCCATGACCGAGCGGTCGGCGGAGAAGATGCCCGAGTTGGCGATGTTCATCAGGCTCATGCGGTTCCAGGTCTTGCGGTCGGCGTAGAGACGCTGGACATCGGCCTGGGCGCGGCGGTAATCCTTGAAGTCGGCCATGACCATGTAGGGGTCGGAGTTGCGCAGGTTGTTGGTGACCTCGCTGAAGTTCTCGCCGTTCCAGCCCTTCTCCAGCATGTCGAGAACTGCCATGGCCACGTTGTCGTCGTAGATGAAGCTGCCGGGATGGTAGCCCATGCCCTTGAGGGCGTTGACCTCGGGGGTCAGCATGCCGAAGATGATCTCGTTGTCGCGGCCGGCGGCATCGGCGATCTCCACGTTGGCGCCGTCCAGAGTGCCCAGGGTGACGGCGCCGTTGAGCATGAACTTCATGTTGCCGGTGCCGGAAGCCTCAGTGCCGGCCAGGCTGATCTGCTCGGAGACCTCGCTGGCGGGCATGAGACGCTCGGACAGGGTGACACAGTAGTCCTCCAGATAGACGACGCGCAGCTTTTCACGCACGGCGGGATCGGAGTCGATGAGCTGGCCCAGCTTACAGATCATGCGGATCATCTGCTTGGCCATGTAGTAGCCCGGGGCAGCCTTGGCGCCGAAGATGTAGGTCTTGGGCACAAAGTCGGCGTTGGGATTGTTCTTCAGGTAGAGGTACTGTGCCGCAATGTTCAGGGCGTTGAGGTGCTGGCGCTTGTACTCGTGCATGCGCTTGACCTGGCAGTCAAAGATGGAGTCGGGGTCGATCTCCTGGCCGGTGGCCTTGCGCAGGTAGTCGGCAAAGATGGCCTTGTTCTCCCGCTTGACCTTGCCCAGGCGCTCCAGGACGGAGGCGTCGTCGGCAAACTTCTCCAGCTTCTTCAGGTTGGAGGCGTCCTGCTTGAAGCCGTCGCCGATGACGTCGGTGAGCAGGTTGGTCAGGCCGGGGTTGGAAGCCAGCAGCCAGCGGCGGTAGGCGATGCCGTTGGTGACGTTGGTGAAGGCCTTGGGCTTGTACAGGAAATAATCATGGAAGACGCTGTCCTTGATGATCTCGCTGTGCAGCTTGGACACGCCGTTGATGGAGTGGCAGGTGTAGGCGCAGAT
>CALXHO010000092.1 GCA_944388125.1 uncultured Gemmiger sp.
ACCTGATAGTTGCGGTCGGAGCGCTTCTCGGTGGTCGCCGTATCATTAAAAAAAAAATCAGGGCGGTCCAGCAGCCGGAAGAGCACCTCAAGAAATTCCCCGTTGGCCCGGATCTCGCCCAATGTCTCCAGCAGCAGCGAGATGCCGCCGAACAGCTGGGTGGCGGAACCCACATACCGGGTGACCAGCCCCACGTCGAAGGCGCCGCCCCAGGATTTGAGGCAGACAAAGAGGTATACGGCACAGGTCAGCAGAGCGGAAAGCGCCTGGGACAGGCCCATCAGAAGCCCCACAGGTCCCCGTGCCATGGCGAACAGCGGACCGTCCGACCCCAGAAACTGAGCGGAAAAAGAATCCATATAGTGGCGGCAGACGTTTTCCTGTTGACGGTAGATGCGCAGGTCGGCGGCCCGCACGTGTTCCAGGGCCATGATGCCGTAGAAATTGGAATAGCGGTTGGCCTCCCGGATCAGTTCCACATTGCTGTTTGTCAGCAGCATGGCCTTGCTGCTGCAGGCCGAGGAGGCCAGCACAGCAGCCACCATGGCGGCCAGGATCAGCAGCATGGACAGGGGACTGTTGAGGAAAGCCAGAGGGCTGCCCGCGGGCAGATCGGTGAAGAACAGCGTCAAAGTTAGGCCGATGCCGCCCACCACCTGAACCACAGACTTGCAGAAATCGGGGAACAGCCGCATCGCCTCATTCAGGCCCACGCCCCGCCAGTTGTCGTTCTGCTGGACCTGGGAATAGTGGTCGTAGACTTCCTGACGGTCCAGCTCGGCATAGTCCATGACGGCCATTTTGTCGGCCACGCACTTGAACCTCTGGATATTCAGGCTGTCCCGCTCGTAGACGGACCACTGTTTGAGCGCGCCGCCCGCCAGGGCCAGAAGCGCCGTCACGGCCACCGTCATCCCGGCCCAGAAGGCGAGACTCTGCGGATTGCGGTTCCCGGCTAGCTCGCTGAGGATCCGCGCCGACAGCAGGATGGTCACATAGGGGGTCAGCGCCTCGCAGAAGGAGCTGGCCAGGGTGGAAACAAAATAGCCGGGACTTTCCCGGAACATCATCTTCCAGGCCCGCAGGTTCAGCCGCCAGGCCGGGAAAAAGCGGGTGCTGTTGCTTTTGTCAGATGGCTTGCTCATCTTCGCTGTCTCCCTCCTGATAGTATTTGCTCTGCACCGCGAACAGGCCGGCGTATCCGCCACCTGCGGCCAGCAGGCTTTCGTGGGTGCCCTGCTCGGTGATGCGGCCGTGTTCCATAAAGAGGATCCGGTCACAGAACCGTGTGGACGCCAGCCGGTGGCTGATGAACAGGGAAGTCCGCCCGGCGGTCATACGGTTGTATTTCTGGTAAATGTCATCCTCGGCAATAGGGTCCAGGGCGGCGGTGGGTTCGTCCAGCACCAGCACCGGCCCGTTTTTGTAGAGGGCTCTTGCCAGCATCAGGCGCTGGGTCTGGCCGCCGGACAGTTCCGTGCCGTCCTCATGGACCTTGCGGCCCAGCTTGGTGTCCAGCCCCTGAGGCAGATTGCGCACCATCTCGATCAGGCCCGCCTGTTCAAGGCATTGCCGGACCCGGTCGGTGTCGATGCCCTCCACCCGCTGAGCCACATTCTCCGCTACACTGGCCTCCAGCATGGAAAAGTCCTGGAACACTGCCGAGAACAAGGCATAGTAATCCCGGCGGTTGTACTGGCGGATGTCCTGCCCGTTCAGAAGCACCCGGCCCTCGGTGGGGTCAAGAAAGCCGCAGGCCAGTCGGACAAGCGTTGTCTTGCCGGCGCCGTTCAGGCCGACGAGGGCCAGCTTTTCCCCTGCATGGATGGTCAGGCAGATGTCGTGCAGGGTATCCTGCTCCGCCTCGGGATAGCGGTAGGAGACGTGGTCAAAACGGATCTCGCAGGGCATGTCGGGGGTACAGGGCAGAGGCTTGCCGTCCTCAAACCGGAAGGTTTCCGGCCAGTCCAGTGTCTCACGGAACAGGGAAAGCTCCAGCGACTGGCGGTTCAGTTCACTGATTTTGTCCAGAATTCCTGCCACCCATTGGGTGAAGCCGCTGACCGCTGAAAAATAGAGCAGAAACTGGGAGGCGGGCAGACCTTCCGTCAGCGCCAGCCAGATCAGATAGGCGTAGGCGATGCCGTCCCGGGCAACGGTGAGGACCAGATCGATCCCGTCAATCCACAGATAGTGCAGCTGCCGTTGCCGGAGATAATCCTGATACAGCCGCATGACTTTGCTCCACACCGCATCCATCCAGGGTTTGAGCCCAAAAATGCGGATGTCCTTGGCATAGGAGCGGTCAGTGGAGGTGCGGAGCAGATAATTCAGCCGTCCCTGATAGGTGTCCTCCTCCTTGCGGTGCTGGTAGACCCACTGGTTGATGCGGTGGCTGAACAGATAGCCCGCCAGCGTGGTGACGGCCACCACCGCCAGCAGCAGGGGATGCAGCCCGGACAGCAGAGCCAGGTACACCCCGAAGCCGATGAGATTGGTGAGAATATCGGTGAGGGTGGCCCAGACCGCCTCGGTGGGGGAGGCGGGGGACTGGCAGGAGACGAGGGCACGCTCCACCCGGTTTTCAAATTCCGTGTCCAGCGTGTTGGGAAAGGAGGTCCGGGCCATCTTGTCGGAAATTTTTGTCACCATCAGAAGCCGCAGATTCCCCCGGCTGGTACTGACGACCTCCTTGAGATAGGCTTTCAGCCCGTAGAGCAGGAACAGCACCGCGCCGAAGAATACAATTGCGGTCACCAGACTGGCCAGCGGGGCGTGGACCTCCACCTGCCGCAGCACGGCGGGAACGATCAGCAGCTGGGCGATGCTTCCGCCCGCTGTAACTGCGGCCATTGCCAGGCAGAGATAGGGAATGCTGGGATAGTGCCGCCGGGACAGCCCCAGCATGTAGCCCACATTTTGCAGGGTGTTGTATGTTGGCTTTTGAGATTGCTTCATAAATGTGTTCACCTCTTGTCTTTACCCTAACATAACAAAAGGTCCCCGGTGCATTCCGGGGACGAATTGCAAATTTTGGGGGACGAACTGCATCATACCTGAGGAATCAGGATCTCGGTGGTGAAGGCCCCGTCCTCGCTGTTGCGGCTCAGATAGCCGTCCAGGCGGTCGATGATGTTGTCGATGCGCACCAGCCCGAAGCCGTGTCCGGCTCCCTTGGTGGTGGCAAACCGCCGCCCGAGCTTGTGCTGTTTGCCGGTGGCGGTAAAGTTGGTAAAGCTGATGTAGAGCTGGGTGCCTTTCATGTCCATGTAGACGCGGATCAGGCGCTGATCCTCCGGCAGGGCAAGGCTTGCCTCGATGGCATTGTCAAAGAGATTGCCCAGAATGACGCAGAGGTCCAATTCCGACATGCGCAGTTTGACCGGGATGTGGGCGTCCGCCTGCACCGGGATCTGCCGCGATTTTGCCAGGGAGATCTTGCTGTTCAGGATGGCGTCCGCCATGGCATTGCCGGTCTTGATGACGGTGTCCACCGTGTTCAGGTCGGTGTCCAGCTCGTCCAGATAGGCCTGGATGCCGGCCAGGTCTCCGTTTGCGGCCAGGGCCTTCATGACCTGGATATGATTGCGGTAGTCGTGCCGCCAGCCGCGGATCTGACGGTACATGTTCTCCACTTCCTGGTAGTGGGTGTCGATGAGCTCCCGCTGGTAGGCGGCCAGTTCCCGGTCGATGCGTCGGGAGAAAAATCCCATTTTATTCACCCCCTGTTGATGATGGCCCGGTTGATGCGTTCATAGGCGCCCCTGGGCAGCGGCAAGGTGCTGCCGTCGTTCAGCGTCACGGCGGTGCGGGTCACCCGGGCCACGCAGCCCAGGTTGACCAGCGCCGACCGCCCCAGACGGAAAAAGTTGTCGTCCAGCCGGGCTTCCAGTTCGCTCAGTGTCATTTTGACGGTGTAGTCGGCTTTGGCGTGGAGGGTCACATAGTTGCCCTGAACCTCGGCACAGCGGATCTGATAGACCGGGATCCGTACCGTCTCGCCGGACAGCTCCAGCGTCAGACTGTGTTCGTTTTTGCGCAGCTTTTCGGCGGCCCGGTCCAGTACGGCAAACAGCTTGACCTCATCCACCGGCTTCATCAGGTAGTGGAGGGCTTCCACCTCGTACCCGTCGGCGATGTAGTCGGAGTAGCCGGTGATGAAAACGATCTGCACTGCGTCATTGTCCTTTCGCAGCGTCCGCGCCATGGTGACGCCGTCCATCTGTCCCATCTCCACATCCAGAAGAAGAATCTGCACCGATTTGTCCTCGGCATAGTGAAAGAGAAAACTCTCGGCAGAGGGATAGAGCGATACCCGGGCGGTGTGGTCCTGGTCGGCCGCCCAGCGGTGAACCAGACCGGCCAGATAGTCCCGGTCAGTAGCTGCGTCGTCACAGATGGCAATGTTCAGGTTCATACAAGTCTCCTTTGAAAGGAAATCCACGGATAAAAAGGCAAGGATTATTATACTCTTATTTTGGAAGGCATATCAAGGGCGGCTGACGATGCCGGATCTGTCCGGCGGTGCGGTTCCCGGCCTGCGCTATGTCGTTGTGGATGTAAATAAAGGCGGCAACGGCAGAAATTGTTGTGTTGGTGTTCTGCCAGGCCGTGGAGATTCGCTGCAGTGCCGTATGTTGATCGCCGGCAAAGGCTTTTGCATTCCGAGAACAGGTCTTTCACAGCCAAAATCGGAAAAAAATCAGCCGGTCCTTGATTTGACCGGCTGATTTTTTTAGGTGATAGAAAGATGCAGAAACGGGTTATTCGCTCTGCCCCAGCACGATGGTCTGTACCGCTTCCACCAGATTCATGGCGTCGGTGCGGCTGACCAGACAGACGCTCTCGCCGTCCACCGAGACAAGGCAGAGCTCGCCGTCATAGCGGGTGATCTGAATGTTCACGGTGGGGAAGTCCTCGTTGTCCAGATGGAGCGTCAGGCTGATCTCCTCCTGGCCCGATGCCGCTTCGTCGGTGAAGCAATCGGCGGTCAGGGCTTCCAGCGCGTCGGTAAAGTCGGTCAGGTCGACCTCGGTGCCGTTGTAGGACCAGGTGCGGTCGTCGCCCTCTCCGCTGGAGGTGATGCTGTGGCTTTCTCCCTCCAGTGCGATGTCGATCTGGGTAACGTCGTCGAAGTCACCCCAGAATACCTGCTGATGCCGCAGGGAATCGTAGGAGGCGTCCATCAGGGCGGTGAAATCGTCGCCGGAAATCTTGTAAATGATCTGGGATTCACCCACCCGCAGATAAGCGGTGATGTCGGAAGTGTCTTCCTCCTCGTCCTCATCGGAGGCTGTTTCCAGCGTGGCGCGGTCATCGGGAGCGCGGGCAATGCTGACGACCACAATGCCGAAGACTTCCTCATCTTCCTCGTCAAGGGCGGAGTAATCCACCGTCACAGTCAGCTCGGGATCGTTCATGCCGTGGGTTTCCAGTTCCTCATCGGTGGCGTTGTAGGTCACATACTCGGACAGGTCAACGCCGGAAAGGCTGCCCAGATAACTGTCCACCAGGTCGGAGTCCAGCGGCTCGCCGTCGGGATTGAAGTAGACGTCGTCGGCAGAGTAGCTCTTGCCGCTGTCCTCCTCGTAGGTGACGGTATAGCTCTCCGTTCCGGCAAAGGTGATGTGGGAGACGCTCTCAAAGTCGGGGATCTCGTCGTCCAGGATCAGGTCGCTCAGTTCCACATCGTAGGCGTCCATGGGGTCGGTGGAGACGAGGTAGACATTGCCGTCCCCGATGTCCACATACCGCTGTTCGTCCATCTGGCTGAAATCGCCCAGCTTGATCTCATAACTCTGCTCGGCGGTGGCAATGTCGATGGTACACTCGGGATCATCCAGGCCGTACTGGCCGTAATCCTCCACGTTCTCGATGATGAAGGAGACGCCGAACTCGGAGAACTGGGACAGCAGGTCGCTGATTTTTTCCTCATCCACCGGGAAGGCGGAATCCTCGTCGTAAAGTATAAATACGGGAACCGACACTTCTGGTGCAGAGGGTATTATGTAGATACGGTAGGCAAGTATGAAGGAGCG
>CALXHO010000093.1 GCA_944388125.1 uncultured Gemmiger sp.
CAGGGGTAGAAGGATTCGAACCCTCGGCACGCGGTTTTGGAGACCGCTGCTCTACCAACTGAGCTATGCCCCTATCTGTTTGCGCCCTGGCAGAGAATGCTATATTAGAATAGCGAATTTTGTTCCGTTTGTCAAGGGGATACCGGCAAAAAATTGGAGGTTCCCTGCAAAATTTTTTGCAAAACCCAAAACCTTTTGGATTTGTGAATTGAAAGTGACGCCCATATGTGCTATACTATCCTATTGTAATATGTGGATCTGTGCGCCGGGGGTTCCCGCTGCGCGGATCTTACCCGCGTTTTGCGGGCGATAGAACGCACGGAGCCGGTTTCCGGCCCGATCATCGAACTAGTTTAGGGGGATCATCCATGTCCGGACACAGCAAATGGAACAACATCAAGCGCAAGAAAGAAAAGACCGACGGCGCCCGCGCCAAGATCTTTACCAAGATCGGCCGCGAGATCAGCGTCGCCGTCCGTGAGGGCGGCAGCGATCCTGCTTCCAACAGCAAGCTGGCTGCGCTCATCAGCAAGGCCAAGGCCAACAACGTTCCCAACGACAACATCCAGCGCACCATCAAGCGCGCCGAGGGCGGCGACCGTACCGAGTACGAAGCCATGACCTACGAAGGCTACGGCCCCGGCGGCATCGCGGTCATGGTCGAGACCCTGACCGACAACCGCAACCGTACCGCGGCCAACATGCGCCATTACTTTGACAAGTTCGGCGGCAACCTGGGCAACATGGGTTGCGTGGGCTTCCTCTTCAACCAGAAGGGGGTCATCGTCCTGGACCTGGAGGACAAGGACGCCGACGAGGCCATGATGGACGCTCTGGATGCCGGTGCCGAGGATTTTGACGCCAGCGAGGACGCCGCCGAGGTCACCACCGATCCCGACAACTTCGCCGCCGTCTGCGACGCGCTGGAGAAGAAGGGCTACACCTTCATCTCCGCCGACGTTGCCATGGTCCCGACCACCACTTCTACCCTGACCGATCCCGATCAGATGGCAAACATGGCCAAGCTGCTCAACGCTCTGGACGACGATGACGATGTCCAGAACGCCTGGCACAACCTGGAGAACGAGGACGACCTCGACCGCTGAGCCTCTCCGTTTTCCATCACCGCATACATTTGAAACAGCTGCGCCGCGTCAGCCACAATCCGGATGCTCTGCATTCCGGCCGACGCAGCCCGCAGCTGTTTTTTATTGCCGCTCGGAAGGAGCCGTGCACCATGCAAAAACTCAAGCGCACTGCCGGCATTTTCTGTTATATGCTGGGCGGAATCCTGCTTGTATTTTATCTTGCCACCCTCTGGCGAGGGCTGCATCCTTCGCCGAGTGTTGAGTACCGGATGTACTACCTGGACCAGCAGCTGGCTTTCTGGCCGGGGGAGAACGGTCTGGCCATTGAACCGGAAGCCGTCCTGTCTTTCGGGCCCGACTGCGGACCCGGGCAGGGCGCCAATCACCTTGCGCGAGGCGAATGGATCTGTGCCGGTGAGACCGGATGGCAGTCCCGCAACATGGACAGTATGCTGTATTTTACCGCCAGGGCCGGTTCACAGTACAATGGCGCCCTCACCCTGTGCGGCACCGCCGGGCAGACGGTCACCCTGTATGCCGATGGCGAGGAGGCCGGGCACGTTCTCCTGTCGGGCGGAGAGGATACTCTGGACTTTGCCTGTACCGTGCCGGACAGCGGACTGCTCACCCTGTCATTGGCCGCCGACTCCCCCATTACCATTCTGGAGATGATGTTTTCATGACCTTGTCCCCAAAAATCAAAATCCCGTCCGAACGATTCCGTGCGCTTCCCCTGTGGGCGCAGGCCCTGGCAATCGTTGTGCTTTCCCGGTTGTTTGTCGTCATCCTCTATCTCGTATGGCAGCGGCATTACGGGGAAAGCGCCACCCTGTTCGAGGCCTTGTTCCGTTATGACTGCGCATACTATAAAGAAATTGCGCAGAGCGGATATATCGGCGAGTCCGCAGCTCACTTGGGCTCTGGACAGGCGCGCTGGGCTTTCTTCCCCCTGACGCCGTTGCTTGAGGGAATTGCATCCCGGCTGACCGGGCTGGACGTTACGGTGGCCGGTGTCCTGCTCAACACCATATTTTTGTATCTGCTTACCTGGTTGTCCGGCCTTTACGCCACCCGATATGCCGGCGGCGAACGCAGCGCGCTTCTGGTTATGCTGCTGTTCAACTTCGGTCCGTATAACATTTATTATTCTACGCTGTACACCGAAGCGCTCTTTACCCTGCTGGTCTGCGCCTTTCTGTACTGCATGCGGCATGGCTGGTGGATTCGCATGGGACTGTGCGGAGCCCTGGCCGGTGCCGCACGCAGCCTCGGCGTTTTTCTGGTGTTTGCCGTGGCGGCATTTTGTATCCAGCAATATCTTTCCCATTGCCGTACATCGAAGGGGAAGCCCAAATTCCTGGATTTTGTAATCACAGTTTTCCGGCAGCCCAGACTGATTCTGGGTACCTGTCTCGTTCCTCTGGGCTTTTTCTGCTATATGGCATATCTGGACCGTCTGCTGGGCGACGGCATGGCCCTTGTGCACGTACAAATCGGCTGGAGCCGCGAGCCCGGGAATCCGTTTCTGATTCTCCTGTCCGGGCTCAACACCCTGGGTGCCAACGAATTCTACTTTGCCCTGTGGACGCTGGCAGCACTGTATCTCTGTTGCCATCTGGCCCTGCGGAAAAGCGTGGATGCTGTACCGGGATTCCTGTTTGTATTGATTCCGCTTTCCACTTCGATCCTGTGCATGCCGCGATACGTTGCCTGCAGTTTCCCCATTGTTGAAGAAGAAGCAGAAGTTCTGATTGAAAAGAAACCTTTGGAAAAGGGATTCTGGTATGTTTTTCTGCTGTTGCTCGGTGTTGTCACCACATGGCAGTGGCTGTGCAACGCCCCCGTTATGGCTTAATTTTGGAATAGAGAGGAAATAGCATGTCCCATCAAGTTCCCTGCCCCCATTGTCTGGAGCCCATCGATCCGGATTTTCACGGGGATTGCCCCCACTGCGGAAAAAGTCTTGACAACGCAAACCCAGAAGGAGCTCTGCCTTTTGGCACCCAGCTGGCCGGCAAATACACCGTAGGCAAGTACCTGAGTGCCGACGGTGACGGTCTGTGCTACCGCGGCGTGGACAACGAACAGGTCCGTTTTGTGCGGATCAAAGAGTACTTTCCCGTCACGCTGTGCAACGGCCGCAGCCCGGAAGGCGCTTTGATGCCCAAAGCCGGGCGCGAGGTACTGTTCAAGACCAGCCGCATGGATTTCAAGGATCTGTACGACGATCTGCGCCGCCTGACCCCCGCCACGGGCTTGTCCCGCATTCTGGATGTTATTGAGGAAAACAATACCGTCTACGGCGTGGAGGAGAGCGAAAAGGGCATGACCCTGACCCATTATCTCTCCCTCAAATCCCGGCCGCTGACCCCCGCCGAGGCCCGGACACTGCTTCAGCCTGTCATGGAGGGCGTAGCGCTTTTGCACAAGTCGGGGCTGATCCACCGGGGCATCTGCCCGGACAACATCCTTTTGCCCATTGACGGGACTGCCATGCTGACCGGTTACGGCACGCTGGCTCTGCGCACCGGCGGAAGCGAGCTGAAAAGCCAGCTCTATGCCGGGTATGCCGCGCCGGAGCAATATTCGGCGGCGGAGTTTTCCGGGCGGTATACCGACGTCTATGCCCTGGCGGCCGTGACCTACCGGCTGGTCACCGGGCAGACCCCCGTGTCGGCCCCCCAGCGCAGGGTGCGCGACAGTCTGGAGTCGGCCCACAGTCTGGAAGCCGCTGTCCCCACCTACTTTTCCCAGGTTTTGTCCTGTGCCATGCGCCTTGACCCGGCCAAGCGGATGCAGACCGTTCCTGAGCTGATGAGCGCTCTGGCCAACCCCAACGTGGCAAACGCCATGTTTGAGACCGGCGAAAACCAGATCTCCACCAAAAAAATTCTGGGCGCGGCCCTTGTGGTCATCTTTGTTCTGGCGGCGCTGCTCCTGTGGAGCCTTTTGAATCCGCCGGGCAGCGGGAACGGCGACAACAGTTCCGCATCGGACCAGACCACGGTCTCCTCCCCTGCTCCCACCGCCACGCCAGAGACGCTGACGTATCCCAATCTGGTGGGGCAGAAGCTGGAAGATGTGGAGGATTCCGATTTATACACCTCTTTCCGCATTGTCCCCACCGAAGAATACTCTGCCGACCATGAGGCAGGGATCATTCTTTCCCAGGAACCGGAAGCCGGGACTCCTGTGGAAGGTGACACCCCCACCATTGAGATCGTGGTGAGCAAAGGCTACCCCATCATGCCGGACATTATCGGCTTTACCCAGAAAAAGGCCGAGGAAAAGCTGGAGGAAGCCGGCATTGCTCAGTACACCATGCGCATCGTTGAGAACAACACCGAGTTTGCCACCGGCTGCGTGGTAATGTGTACCGGCGAGAATGGTGTCCGCATTGAGGCCGGAATGCCGGTGGATCCATCGGTCATCATCGATGTCTGGATTGCCGGTGAACGTGATGACACTGCCCAGGTAAGCGGGTCCTCTTCCAGCAGCAGTTCTTCCAGCAGCCAGTAACCAGAGATTGCTGCACAAAGTTTCCCTTTTCTTTCGGACCAATCAAATAGCCCGGCACTTCCGCTGATGGGAAGTGTCGGGCCTTTCTTTTTCTGATTTTATACTGGCGCAAGTGCAATGCGTGGGGTTATGCGGGCACAGAGCTTCCTGTCTGTCATCCTGTTCATACAGCAAACGGCACCGCCGCAGCATGATGATTTTGCTGCGGCGGTGCCGTTATTATGTGTTTTTAAGAGGTTGCTTGCCAGCCGGTTCAGCCGCAGCTGCCGTCATGGCCGTGGCATCCCTCGTGACTGTGGCAGCCGCCTTCATGGCTGCCGCAGGAGTGGCCTTCGCCGTGGTGGTCATGATGGTCACAGTGGACATCGGGGTCAAAGGCAAGGCGGCCGTCCAGCAGCGCCTGCACCGCAGCGTCCGCACTGCCGGTCACGCCGCCGTACAGGCGGATACCGGCGTTGGCCAGCGCTATCTGAGCGCCGCCGCCAATGCCGCCGCAGATCAGGGTATCCACGCCGTGGGCTGCCAGGAAACCAGCCAGAGCGCCGTGGCCGCTGCCCATGGTATCGACGACCAAGGAGGCAACCACCTTGCCGTCCTGCACGTCATACAGCTTGAACTGCTGGGTATGGCCGAAATGACCGAAGATATTGCCGTTTTCATAGGTGACTGCGATTTTCATGTCAGGATTCTCCTTTTGTATTCCATAAGGTCGGATGGTTCAGCGGGCGTAGACCTCGGCGGGCGGGGCGGCCTGCACAAAATACAGTTCATACCACAGAATGAAGGAGTAGAAGCTCCAGATCTTGGTCATATTCTTGGCGCGGCCTGCCACATGGTCGTCCAGCAGGCGGCAGAGGGCGGCGGTGTCAAAGAACTTTTCCGCCACCTCTCCGGTGAACTTTTCCCGGACCATGGCGGCGTATTTATCCTGGCGCAGCCAGTCGTTGAGCGGTACCGGGAAGCCCAGCTTCTTGCGCTTTGCCACGCTGTCCGGCAGCTGTTTGAGGGCAGCGCCGCGCAGGGCGATTTTGGTTTCTTCCTTCCCGCTGCGGTATTTCTGGGGAATGCTCAGGGCCAGTTCCAGCACCTTGCGGTCCAGGAACGGCACCCGCAGCTCCAGGCTGTTGGCCATGCTCATGCGGTCGGCCTTGAGTAGGATGTCGTAGAGCATCCAGGTGTGCATATCCACCCACTGCAGCTGG
>CALXHO010000094.1 GCA_944388125.1 uncultured Gemmiger sp.
GGCACCAGCCTGATGGCCGACGACCGCGCCATTGTGGACGAGGCCTACGCCGGCGACATCATCGGCCTGTTCGACCCGGGCATCTTCTCCATCGGCGACACTTTGTGCACCGGCAAAAAGCATGTGCAGTTTGCGGGCATCCCCACCTTCGCTCCCGAGCACTTTGCCCGGGTCACCCAGGTGGACACCATGAAGCGCAAGCAGTTCGTCAAGGGCATGGAGCAGATCGCCCAGGAGGGCGCCATCCAGATCTTCCGCGACCTGGGCGCAGGCATGGAGGAAGTCATCGTCGGCGTGGTGGGCGTGCTGCAGCTGGAAGTGCTGGAGTACCGCCTGAAAAACGAGTACAACGTGGACATCCGCATGCAGACCCTGCCCTACGAGTACATCCGGTGGATTCTCAACTCGCCGGATGAGCTGGACCCCAAGACGCTGGACGTCACCAGCGACACCCGCTGCATCGAGGACCTGAAGGGCAATCATCTGCTGCTCTTCGCCAGCCCCTGGAGCATCGACTGGGCCACCCAGCACAACGACACCCTCAAACTCAGCGAGTTCGGCAACCTGACCTTCTGATCTTACGCCGGGCCCCTCTCTTATATATAATAAGGAAGCGCCGCCTTTCCCATGGCCAACGGGAAGGGCGGCGCTTTGTTGTCTGTTCCGTCCGGGCGGGGCGGCCGGTCAGAGGTCATCCTCCCGTTCTCCCAGAAGAATGCAGGACGGACGGCTGAACCGGCAGCGGTTTTCCAGCCGTTTCAACAGCAGGGGCAGGTTCCTGGCATTGCCGTAAAAGCGGCACAGGCGGTTGCCCTCCCCGTCGTACAGCGTGACGGTGATGCCGCTGAGCACGCAGCCGATGCCTGCCCTGCTGACTTCCCGCTGCTGGAGGATGGGCAGGGCCGCGGAGGGCGGGGTCCTGCCGCGAAGCCTTCCCTTCAGCCGGATGACACCGCAGACCTGCTCACTCTGGCAGGTCAGCTCACAGAGGGCTACATCGCTCAAAGAAAAGCGGCGCTGACGCAGGTTCCATCCCCGGTAACGGCAGTCCTCCCCCTCCACGTGCATGACCGGCAGCAGCAGAGAAAGGCCCCCGCCCAGGTAATGTCCCAGTCCCACCAGATAGATGGGCCAGACCTGATCCAGCTCTCCTGGATAGAACAGCACGACGATCACCACGATCATGATGATCCAGATGCTCCCGCAGATCAGGCAGGTCCCTGCGATAGCCAGCCCGGGGCGCACCATAAACCGCTGATTATCCGCCGCTGCCTCCCGGGCAGCCCGCCGCGCGATATACCAGGGGCGCCAGATCAGCAGCGCACTGCCGATGATCACAAAGCAGAGGGCACAATATCCCAGCATGATTCCCAGATGTACCGCATTGCCCTGGGGCTGTCCCCCGGTGTGGACAAAGGCTGCGGCCAACGCCCCGGCGGCTATCAGCGGCAGAAGCAGCAGTCCGCGGCAGAGTTTGTGGATACCGTACCACAGGGAGTTGGTGTCGGGGCCGTCCTTCTTTTGAGGGATTTTGCGGCGGGAAAGGACCGCCAGCCCCAAAAGGACCGCCGCAGTCCCAATCACCCCCCACAGCAGAATGACATACCCCAAGAGATTGTTTTCCATCCGGTTTTCCTCCCCCGCAGAAATTGTCCTTATACCTGTTTCCATTGTACACCCGGCGCCGGCAGGGAAACAAGGCGGCAGCCCGGCAAGAGCCTCCTGTGACCGGAAAGAATCGAAAAAGGCCGCAGCCCTTGTTGCAGGGCCGCGGCCTTTGTATAGGTATGATGGTTATAGGGTATCCGGTATCAGGCGATTATGCCTTGGCTTCGGCCTTCTCCGAATTCTTGCGGGAGGAGAGATATGCCTTGACCGAGCTGACCACAATGGTCAGGCCCAGGGCGATGAGCAGCACAGCGATGATGAGCTGCAGGCCTTCCACCCAGAAGGTAGCACTGCCGGCGGCCACAGCCTGGACCAGAGCGATGAGGCGCTGCACCAGAGCGGTGAAGGTCACGCAGAGCATGATGACGAGCGGCGGGAACAGCATCTTGTTGCTGCGGCCGGTGACTTTCAGGAAGACGCAGAGGGTTGCCAGGACCAGAGCGCTAAGCAGCTGGTTGGCGGAGCCGAACAGCGGCCAGATGTTGGAGTAGCCGATCTTGGCCAGGACAAAGCCGAACACCAGGGTGACGATGGTGGAGAACCAGGTGTTGCAGAGCAGCTTGCGCCAGCCCTCAGCGTTCTTCATGTCATCCACGCTGAACAGTTCCTGGAAGCTCATACGGCCGATACGGGCGACGGCATCCAGGCTGGTCAAAGCCAGAGCGGAAACGCACATGGTCATGAAGCACTGTGCCACATAGACGGGGACACCGAACATTTCCAGGAAACCGGCAACGCCGCTGGAGAAGATCTGGAAGGGAGTGCCTGCTGCGGGGGTACCGTCGGCAGCGGCGGCAGCACCGGCAACGCAGAGGGCCAGGACAGCCAGCAGGCTCTCGGTGACCATAGCGCCGTAACCGACCTTGAGCATATCCTTTTCATTGTCCACCGTCTTGGAGGAGGTGCCGGAAGAGACCAGGCTGTGGAAGCCGGAGACGGCGCCGCAGGCGACAGTGACGAAGAGGATGGGGAACAGAGTGCCCAGGCTTGCATTGTCGAAGCCGGTGTAGACGGGCAGGTTCATGGAAGGATGGGCAACCAGCAGGCCCAGCACGGCGCCGGCGATCATGCCGACGAACATGAAGGTGGTCATGAAGTCACGGGGCTGTTTCAGCAGCCACATGGGCAGGGTTGCCGCAAAGAAGATGTAGACGAAGGTGATGTACAGCCAGGCTTCCTTGCCCAGGGTGATGGGCAGCAGCATGCCGAGAGCCAGAGCCGCCACGGTGCAGACCAGGCCGGCAACGATCTCTTTCCAGCCGGTGAAGTGGAACTTCTTCTGGATCAGGCCCAGCAGCATGGCAAAGACGATGAAGAACAGCGAGATGCAGCCGGCTGCGCCGTTGGGACGGGCGCTGGCGGACAGCTGGGTCACACCGTCCACCACCTCATAGGCATTGAAGGTGCCTGCCACCATGTCGGCAAATGCCGCGATGACCAGCAGGGTGAACAGCCAGCAGAACAGCAGGAAAACCTTGCGGCCGAACTTGCCGATGTACTTTTCGATCAGCAGGCCCATGGATTTGCCGTCATTCTTGACACTGGCATACAGAGCGCCGAAGTCGGTGACGGCACCGAAGAAGATGCCGCCGATCAAAATCCACAGCAGGACCGGCAGCCAGCCGAAGGCAGCTGCCTGAATGGCACCGGTGACGGGGCCCGCACCTGCAATGGAGGAAAACTGGTGGCTGAAGACGGTCCAGCCGTCGGTGGGGACGTAGTCCTTTCCGTCCTGGAAACGATGGGCCGGGGTGACTGCCTTGGGATCAATGCCCCAGGTCTTTGCCAGCCAGCGCCCGTAGAGGGCGTAGGCCGCAACCAGGCAGACCGCAGCGATCAATACGATGACAAGCGTGTTCATGATTCTCTTACCTCTTTTCTGTTTCCACCGACCAAATGCCGCAAACAAAACAGGCCTTCGTCTTCCGCCCCACACCGTTTTCCGGTAGGGAACCGAAGACGAAGGCCTGACACTCCTCCGCGATACCACTTCGTTTGCCGTCCGCTTGTCCGGACGGCCACCTCTGCCGCAGCCAATCCGGCTGCGCGCCCCTGTAACGGTGGGCATCCGGCCGCGGCTATTGCACGGCGCGCACAACGCTGTGCTTTCTCACCTTGGCTGCTGGCGGGTGAGGGTCCGCGGCGCTTTTTGCTGCCGCCTCGCACAACCGGCGGCTTTCTGGAAGCCGGCTGCCGCGGATCATGTCCCGTTCACTGCATTTGGTCGATATGGCTAATACTTTAGTCTCCTGATTCGCCGTTGTCAATAATTTCTTAACAATTTGTCGTTTTTTTCATTTATACCCCAAATTAGTTCAGAAATTTTATGCAAAATGGCGGATTTTTGTATTTTATACGCGGACAGAATTTACGGATATGTCTGTCAGCAGCAGATTTGCTCCTGGTTCAGGACCGCTCCCTCCGGATATAGCAGCAAAAGACTTCCCTGCTCTCTGCGCCGACAGCGGCTGCTTTCCCCTTTTCTTTCCTGCACAGAGCGGCCGGACCGCTGCGATACGGTCCGACCACTTATTATTAGGCAGTTCCCAATGGAAAGCATGCTGAGGACCCGGCCGGAAAGTTTCCTTCAGATACTTCCGGATACTTTACCTGGAAAAGAACGTTCCGGCAGCCGCAGGCGGGGAGTCCGGAATCCTGTTGCCAAGGACGCTGTCTCCGGGCTCTCTGTGGAGCAGTTTTGAAAAATCGTATTTGAGAGAACGAGAGCTAAAGAGAGAAAACAAGAGAATTCAAGAGTTTGTACAGGATAAATTAAAAAAATCAGCTTTTCCCTATTGACGAAAGAGCGCAGATTTGCTATAATCACACTTGCGCAAAACGGCGCGGATCTTGTGCCGCGCTTGACGATAGGTCCGGGGCTTTCCCGGCCCTGGAAATTGGATGGAGGTTTACATTATGAGCACTACTCTCGCAAAGCCCGCAGAGATGGCTGACCGCAAGTGGTATGTGATCGACGCCGCGGGCAAGCCCCTCGGCCGCGTTGCCGCCAAGGCTGCTGTGCTGCTGCGCGGCAAGGACAAGGTCACCTTCACTCCGAACGTTGACTGCGGCGACCATGTCATCATCATCAACTGCGACGAAGCTGTCCTGACCGGCAAGAAGCTGGAAAAGAAGTTCCACCGCACCCATTCGCTGTACATCGGCGGCCTGAAAGAGACCCAGTACAAGAAGCTGATGGCTGAGAACAGCGACAAGGCCATGACCTACGCCGTCAAGGGCATGATCCCCTCTAACACCATCGGCGCCAAGGCCCTCACCCGCCTGCACTGCTACAAGACTGCTGAGCATGTCCATGCTGCCCAGAAGCCCGAAGCTGTTGAACTTTAATAGGGAGGCAATCGAATATGTACGAGACGAAACCTTACTTCTACGGCACCGGTCGTCGTAAGCATTCCGTTGCCCGCGTCCGCGTCTACAATGGCACCGGCAAGGTCACCATCAACGGCCGCGATATCGAGGACTACTTCGGCCTCGAGACCCTCAAGTTGCTCGTCCGCAGCCCCCTGGTCCTGACCGAGACCGACGGCAAGTTTGACGTCGTTGTCAACGTCATCGGCGGCGGCTGCTCCGGCCAGGCCGGCGCTATCCGCCATGGCCTGTCCCGCGCCCTGCTGCAGTACGATCCGGCTCTGCGTCCCGCCCTCAAGAAGGCTGGCTTCCTGACCCGCGATCCTCGTATGAAAGAGCGTAAGAAGTACGGCCTCAAGGCTGCCCGTCGCGCGCCTCAGTTCAGCAAGCGCTAATTTCAGTTCAAAACAGCTCAAAAACCCCG
>CALXHO010000095.1 GCA_944388125.1 uncultured Gemmiger sp.
TATCGTGTTCTTTCCAAACACGTTCAAGGTTCCACAAGTTTCAGTATTGTTCAATTTTCAAGGTCCTGTGCCGGCCGTTTCTCGCGGACAGCTTATTTATTATATCTCATTCAGTTCCGTTTGTCAAGAACTTTTTTGAAGATTTTTTTGAGCTGTCCGGCCCTTCGGCCGGCGCTGTCTCGCGACAGCTTTTTTATTTTATCTCATCAAGATCTCTTTGTCAAGACCTTTTTGAGATTTTTTTGAGCGGCTTTTCAGTCGCTCATCTCCCAGTTTGTCCGTCCTGCTCCGCTCTCAGCGGTGATTCAAGGTCCGGCCGAACCGGTGCAATTATATTACCATGGCATTTCCCCATAGTCAAGCGATTTTTCGCCATTTTTTCTCTAAAGTATCACTTTTGGCGTTTTTTACAGTTTCTTTACCGGAAAGCAATCGTTTTGACAGTCTTCTTTCTGATGTTTATACAATGCGTAAAACCTTTTGCTGCCAAAAAATCACAGTGTGTATTCCTGTTTTACTGATTCTATCTCCCTGCTCATCCTTCTTCTCCTGTCAGTTCCTTCCTCATCCATTTCAGGATCTTGCGTTCCCGGCGAGAGATTTGCACCTGCGTTGTCTTGAGTACTCTTGCCGTCTCACTCTGCGTCTTCCCCCCAAAGAAGCGCAACCGGATCAAAAGCCTGTCCTGAGGCGACAACTGATTCATCACCTCATTCAAACTGATTTTCTCTGACAGGCTTTCCTCGGGCGAGTCTACCGGGATGTCCCATTCCCTGCCATTGTCCTCACTCTCCACAGGTGTGAGGGATAGAGCCGGAAGGGACGCCCGGATGGCAAGCGCAATCTGTTCCGGTGTCGTCCCCAGTGTCTCGGCCAACTGGGTTACGCTGGGTTCGGTGCCGGTACGTTTCAGCGTTCGCTCCCGTTCCGCATTGATTTTGAGCCCCAGCTCTTTCAGCGTGCGGCTGACCTTGACAGTACCACCGTCCCGGAACAGCTTTTTGATCTCCCCCAATATGACCGGAACCGCATAGGTGGAAAAACAAAGTCCACGGGAACTGTCAAATCCATCGCAGGCCTTGACCAGTCCCAGGCACCCCGCTGCGTACAAATCCTCGTATTCGATGCCCCTGCCGCGGAACCGACCGGCACAGCAATGAACCAATCCGAGATTGTTCTGGATAAACTCTCCCCTCTTGACTCGGGCTTCCTCCAAAGAGCCGGCAGCCGTGGGAAATTGTGCGGACATACTGTATCCCTCCCTTTCAGGTGCGGCCGCCCGATGTGCGGCCTATGTAAGGAGAGTCATCCGCGGGCAGACGACAATGCCTGAGCTGTGTCAAGACGTTTGACCATCGTCACGCGCGTGCCGCGGCCGGGCGCCGATGTGACCCGCACCTTATCCATAAAGCTCTGCATGACGGCAAAACCAAGTCCCGCACGTTCATCCGGATTCCCGGTGGTATAGAGAGGCTCCATCGCCTGCGCCACATCCGCAATCCCTATTCCTTTGTCCGATACAGTGATGCGGACAACGCCTTCTTCATATAAGGCAGCGCGCAGGGTAATCTGTCCGATGGTTCCAGGGTAAGCATGTACAATGCAGTTGGTGACCGCCTCCGACACCGCGGTCTTGATGTCCGCCAGCTGGGGAACCGTGGGATCCGCCTGGACGAGAAAAGCTGCCAGTGCCGCCCGGGCAAAGCCCTCGTTGACGCTGCGGCTGTAAAAGCTGATCTTGACCTGATTGAGCAGTTTCATAAGGCACGCCCCCGTTTTATACATAATGAATCTTTGCAAGGTCCAGCATTTTGCAGATCTGCGGCGGCGGGTTTTGTACTGTCATGTGTCCGCCCAGAGAGGCAATGTACTTTCCCCTGCCAAGGATCAACCCCACACCGGAGGAGTCCATGAATGTGACGCCGCTGAAATCCAATGCCAGCAATTCCGGCATCTGCGTATCGATCTGAGCGTCGATCTCCCGCCGCAGTGACTGAGCCGCATGATGGTCGATCTCCCCCGAGAGATAGGCCGCCAGTGTTCCTCCCGCCGGGATGAACCACACCTTTGCCATAGCTTGTCCCCCATTTTCTGCTTCGGATGGCGGAGGCGGCTTCTGACTTTGGCAAAAGCAGCAGCCCCGCATACCGGTTTGCATCCAGTATACGGGGCTACATCCAAATATTTTGTTGCACTCTGTCGCGGGGCAGAAAAAGAAAGGCGCGGTGCCTGTTGAAAAGCACCGCGTCCTGTTTGGCATATTCTTTTTTTCCTGGCAATTCCGCAGGAGGTCAGTTTTTGGCTTCCTCCAGCAGGATGGGACGGGCTTCCGCAGCGAGATAAAGGCTTCCGCATACTACCACGCCTGCCAGCGTATTGTCATCTGCGTAGTCTACTGCCTTGCGGATGGCCTCGGCAACCGTACCGCCCACCTCGGCATCAAAGTGGAAGCGGGCCTTTTTATACATTTCCTCTGCCGAGAGCGCCCGGGGTGTGGCGGGTGCCGTGGTGAACACCTTGGCAAAGCAGGGCTCCAGCTTTTCCAGAAAGCCGTCGCAGTCCTTATCCGCCACCATACCGATGACCGCCACCAGGTTTTCCGAGTATCCGGCATCGGCCAGCGTCTGGGCAAGTCCGGAGGCTCCGTCCGGATTGTGGCACCCGTCCAGCAGAAGCAGCGGATGGCGGCGCAACACCTCAATGCGGGCGGGCAGACTGGCCTGTTTCAGGCCCTCCAGAATGGCTTCGTCCGAAATGTCATAGCCGTAATTGCGCCACAAGGTCAGGGCGATCTCCACCGCCATGGCTGCATGATGTCCCTGGTGGCGGCCCGGGAAATTGAGGGCCACCTCATATCCGCCGTAGTCGATGCGGTTTTCCAGCGGGCGCCCCTTGCGGCGGATGAGATCCTCCGGGTCCGGAGTCACGATGGTGGCATGTTTTTCGGCTGCCGCGGTGAGGATGGGTCCCATGGCTTCCGGCGGCTGATCGGGATAGCAGACCACCGTGCAGCCTTCCTTGATGATGCCGGCTTTTTCCCCTGCGATCTCCGCGATGGTATTTCCCAGAAGAGCCATATGATCCATACCGATGCGGGTAATGGCCGAAATCAGGGTATTTGTCACCACATTTGTGGCGTCGTAACGGCCGCCCAGGCCGGTTTCCAAAACGACGAGGTCGCACTTTTCCTGGGCAAACCACAGGAAAGCCACCGCGGTGACCGCCTCAAACTGAACCGGCGCGGGACCGCCCGCCGCCTGCACAGCATCGGCGGCATCCAGTACCCTCTCTGTCAGATCAGCCAGCGTCTCGGGCGGGATCATCCTGCCGTCGATCTGGAAGCGCTCCCGGAAATCAGTGACATAAGGGCTGATGGTCAGGCCTGTCTTGTACCCAGCCTGCGTCAGGATGCAGGACGTCATGACGGCAAGGGTGCCTTTGCCGTTGGTTCCGGCAATCTGGATGCACTTGAGTGCGCGCTCCGGGTTGCCCAGCGCATCCATAAGCGCGTGCATCCGGTCCAGTGTGGGCTTGCCGCCGCTGGGCAGCGCGTGAAGGGCTTCAATGGCCTGTTGTGGTGTCATATAGTCTCCTCCCCCTCTTCGGGTATGTCATTATCGTATTCCCGGGCGCCGTCCGATGGTTCCGCCCGTCGGATATGGGCATCCCGGCTGCGGCGCAGTCGGTCCCGTTCGGCGCGCAGGCGACGGTTTTCTGTTTTGATGGCATGAAACGCCAGAACCGCCCGCACGATCAGCAGCAGTACCAGCGAAACCAGCATGCCTGCCACCACGCCGGAAAAGTCGATCCAGACATCGGTGAGCTGGGATGAGCGTCCCGAGATGTATTTCTGGATGGTCTCGTCGGTCACGGCGGTGAGCAGCCCGCCCAGCAGCGGCCAGCTGATGTGGCGCACAAAGCGTGCGGTGTAGACCCGCAGGCAGAGCGTCAGCAGCAGACCTTCCAGGCAGTACTCGGCAAAATGGGCCAGCTTGCGGACCGAATGCTCAGACAGCGGCCCCAGACCGATGCGCTCCAGGACAGCATTCATGTAGCGCATGACCGCCTGACTGCGTGCCGACGATATGGTGCCCGCCTCCAGCGAATTGTGGAAAATGAACGCAATGCATGCCAGCACCGCGATGGTGAAAATCACCCGGAACGCAATCAGCCACGGGCTTGTTTTTTGTTGTGTCATGGTATGGTTTCCTCCTGCACGGCGTCAGGCGCCGTGTGCGTTTCCCTCCTCAGGATACGGCATATCCCCGCCGCATCGTACCGACATTATAGCATTGCACTGCGCTGAGGGCAAGCCGAAAGGCCGCGCCCACGGAAGGAGTATCCTTTCGCAGACGCGGCCTTTTGCGGCAAATTACCGGTTCCGGATTTTACAAATCATCCCGCAGATCAGCCCAGTGCTTCAATGGACTGGCGGATGTTCGCCTGCTTGTCCTTGGCGGCAGCAAGCTTGGCGCGGACGTCCTCCACCAGTTTGGCGGGGGCTTTCTCCACAAATTTGGGATTGGAGAGCTGGTTCTCGAACATGGTCAGTTCCTTCTCGGTCTTTGCCAGTTCCTTGTTGAGACGGGCCAGCTCCTTGTCACGGTCGATCAGTTCCATCATGGGAATGAAGCCGCGGGCCGAGGTGGTGTTGACCTGCACCATGCCGGCGGTGGGGCCGTCATAGTGATCGGTCAGGGTCACGTCTGTGGCAAAGGCAAAGCGGGCCAGATAGGTCTCGCCCTTCCGGAAGGCTGCCGCGTCGGCCGTCTCGATGATCATGCTGGTCTTTTTGGCGGGGTGGACGTTCATGTCGTTGCGCACCGCGCGCACCGCCTTGATATAATCCATCAGCTTGGCGAAGTCGGCTTCCTCCTCCGGCCAGTTGTGCCCGGCATCAAAGACAGGCCACTGTTCGGTCATGATGGTCTCGGCGCTGCCGGGCAGGCTCTGATAGATGGCCTCGGTGACAAAGGGCATGAAGGGATGCAGCAGCTTGAGCGCCTGGCTCAGCACATACACCAGCACCTTGCGGGCGGTGTCGGCCTGCTGCTCGTCCCCGGAGTTCAGGCGGGCCTTGCAGATCTCGATATACCAGTCACAGTAGACTTCCCAGATAAAGCTCTCGATCTTGTCGGCGGCCAGGCCCATCTCGTACTTGTCCAGGTTGGCCGTGGCATCCCGGGCGGTGGTATTGAGCTGGGTCAGCACCCACTTGTCGCTCATGTCCAGCAGGGAAACATCGGGCAGACCGGGAACAAAATCCTCGGGCAGGTTCATCTGGACAAAGCGGGAGGCATTCCACAGCTTGTTGGCAAAGTTGCGGCAGGCCTTGACCCGCTCCTC
>CALXHO010000096.1 GCA_944388125.1 uncultured Gemmiger sp.
ACGCTGCACTGCGGCATCACCCGCAAGACCATCGACCAGATCCGCAAGCACAAGCGCAAGATGAACATTGTCTCCCGGGGCGGCTCCCTGGTCTTTGCCTGGATGTGCATGACCGGCCAGGAAAACCCCTTCTACGAATACTTTGACGAGATCCTGGACATCTGCCGGGAGTACGACGTCACCATCTCCCTGGGCGATGCCTGCCGTCCCGGCTGCCTGGCCGACGCCACCGACGTCTGCCAGATCGAGGAGCTGGTCCGCCTGGGCGAGCTGACCAAGCGCGCCTGGGCCAAGGACGTCCAGGTCATGGTGGAGGGCCCCGGCCATGTGCCCATGGACCAGATCGCCGCCAACATGAAGGTCCAGCAGACCATCTGCCAGGGGGCCCCCTTCTATGTGCTGGGACCCCTGGTCACCGACATCGCCCCCGGCTACGACCACATCACCGCAGCCATCGGCGGGGCCATCGCCGCCATGAACGGCGCGGCCTTCCTCTGCTATGTCACCCCGGCGGAGCATCTGGCCCTGCCCAACCTGGAGGACGTCAAGCAGGGCATCATCGCCAGCAAGATCGCCGCCCACGCTGCCGACATCGCCAAGGGCGTCCGCGGCGCCCGGGAGATTGACGACAAGATGGGCGACGCCCGCCGTGCTCTCGACTGGGAGGCCCAGTGGGCCTGCGCCCTCGACCCCGAGACCGCCAAGGCCATCCGGGCCGACCGCTCCCCCGAACATGACGACACCTGTTCCATGTGCGGCAAGTTCTGTGCCGTGCGCAGCATGAACAAGGCCCTCAACGGCGAACACATCGACATTCTGTGACCTGTCTGCGGCAATCCCCGCAGGACATCCCATACCCTCCGCCCGGCAGCCGCCCGGCGGAGGGCATTTTTTTTGCCGCCGGTGGGACAGGCGGGCCAGACTGTCCCTGTGGCCGTAAAATTCTGTTCACAAACACCGGGTCTGTTTGTGTCATAATAAGGAAAATGTGCAAAACGCCGGGAACGGCTCGACCGCCCCGGCGGCTGATTTGCCAACAACAGGAGGGTTCCCCGATGAAACATTCGCTTTTGTATCCCGTAAACTCGGCATCCCGGCGGGCGGTCAGCCTGGACGGCATGTGGAAGTTCCAGTTCGACCCCCAAAGCACCGGCCTTGCCTCGGGCTGGACAAAGGGTCTGCCCGACCCGGTGTCCATGCCGGTGCCGTCCTCCTTCTGCGACCTCTTCACCGACAAGGACAGCCGGGAATACTGCGGGGATTTCTGGTACGAGACCGACTTCTTTGTCCCCGGGGAATGGCAGGGCAGCGACATCGTCCTGCGCTTCGGCTCCGCCACCCACCGCGCCCGGGTGTTCGTCAACGGCACCGAGGTGGCCTCCCATGAGGGCGGATTTCTGCCCTTCAGCGCCGACGTCACCGATGTGGTGCGCTACAACACCCGGAACAGGCTGTCCGTCCTCCTCAACAATGAGCTTCACGAGTACACCCTGCCCGCCGGCGAGACTGCCGTGCTCAAAAACGGCAAAAAGGTGGCGGCGCCCTACTTCGATTTCTACAACTATGCGGGCCTTCAGCGGCCGGTGAAACTGCTCTGCCTGCCCCAGGAGCAGATCGTCGACTTTACCGTCAGTCACCGCCTCTGCGGGGAGGACGCCGAGGTGGACTACACCGTCGAGACCAACGGCAGCCACGACTGCACCGTGGAGGTGTACGACGCCGACGGCCGTCCCGTGGCGTCCGCGGCCGGCCGGGCGGGCACACTGCACATTGCAGGGGCCCGTCTCTGGAACGTCCATGCCGCCTACCTCTATACCTTTGTGGTGCGCATCGTGGACGGCGGCCGTGTGGTGGACGAGTACAGCGAAAAAATCGGCATCCGCACCTTCGAGGTGAAGGACGGGCATTTCCTGCTCAACGGCAAGCCCATCTATCTCAGGGGCTTCGGCAAGCATGAGGACGCCGACCTGCGGGGCCGCGGCCTGGATCTCGTCACCGTCAAGCGGGACTTTGAGTGCATGAAGTGGATCGGCGCCAACTGCTTCCGCACCAGCCACTACCCCTACGCCGATGAGATCTATCAGATGGCCGATGAGGAGGGCTTCCTCATCATTGACGAGGTCCCGGCGGTGGGATTCTTTGAAAGCCTGATGAATTTTGCGGCGGCCAGCCAGGGCAACGGCAAGGCGTTGGGCTACTTTGAAAAGGAGACCACCCCCACACTGCTGGAAAACCACAAGCAGGCCCTGACCGAGATGATCACCCGGGACAAGAACCACGCCTCGGTCATTGCCTGGAGCATCCTCAATGAGCCCCAGTGCACCAGCGAGGGCACCGAGGCCTACTTCAAGCCGCTGTTCGATCTGGCCCGGGAGCTGGATGCCCAGAAGCGCCCGCGCACCTACGCCATCATCATGCACAGCACGCCCGAGACCAGCAGGGGCCAGCAGTTTGCCGACTTCATCAGCCTCAACCGCTATTACGGCTGGTATGCCATGGGCGGCAACAGCATCTCCGACGCCGAGGAGGCCTTCCGGGAGGAGATGGACGGCTGGAACCAGGTCCGCCGCGGCCGCCCCGTGATCTTTACCGAGTACGGCGCCGACACCCTGGCCGGGGAACACAAACTGCCCAGCGTCATGTGGAGCCAGGAATACCAGAACGAGTATCTGGACATGAACCACCGTGTCTTTGACAGTTACGACTTTGTCCAGGGCGAGCTGGTGTGGAACTTTGCCGACTTCCAGACCACCGAGGGCATCATGCGGGTCAACGGCAACAAGAAGGGTATCTTCACCCGCCAGCGCCAGCCCAAGGACGCGGCCTTCCATTTCCGTGCCCGGTGGACTGCCCTGCCCGACGACTACAAGGCCTGAGCCCGGCGGGATGCGTCCCCGTAAAAATGTGGAATTGCACCGATGTTTTCGGTATGATATACTAAATCCGGTGTGTATTTTGGGAAAAGGGGAATGGCCTCCGAGGAGGGCTTTCCCACCAGACAGATTTTTCTGAGGAAAGTGGGACGCAGATGAAGATAGGATTCGACAACAACAAATACCTGGCCATGCAGTCGGCGCACATCCGGGAACGGATCGCCCAGTTCGACAACAAGCTCTACATGGAATTCGGCGGAAAACTCTTCGACGATTACCATGCCTCCCGTGTGCTGCCGGGCTTCCAGCCCGACTCCAAGCTGCAGATGCTGCTTCAGCTCAAGGATCAGGCGGAGATCGTCATTGCCATCAGCGCCGAGGCCATCATCAGCAACAAAAAGCGCGGCGATTACGGCATCACATATGACATGGACGTGCTGCGCCTCATCGACGCCTTCCAGGGCGTGGGACTGTTTGTGGGCAGCGTCTGCATCACCATGTATACCCCTGAGCCGGAGGTCCTGGCCTTTGAGCAGAAGCTCAACAACCTGGGCATCCGCAGCTTCCGCCACTACAAGATCGCCGGATACCCCGGCGATGTGGCCCGCATCGTCAGCGACGAGGGCTACGGCAAGAACGATTACATCGAGACCGAGCGCCCCCTGGTGGTGGTGACCGCCCCCGGCCCCGGCAGCGGCAAGATGGCCGTCTGCCTGTCCCAGCTGTTCCATGAGTACAAGCGGGGGGTCAAGGCGGGCTATGCCAAGTTCGAGACCTTCCCCATCTGGAACCTGCCCCTCAAGCATCCGGTCAACCTGGCTTATGAGGCGGCCACCGCCGACCTCAACGACGTCAACATGATCGACCCCTTCCATCTGGAAGCCTACGGCGAGACCGCCGTCAACTATAACCGGGACATCGAGATCTTCCCGGTGCTCAACGCCATGTTTGAGCTCATCGCCGGCAAGAGCCCCTACCGCTCGCCCACCGACATGGGCGTCAATATGGCGGGCAACTGCATCGTGGACGATGCCGTCTGCCGGGAGGCCTCCCTCAAGGAGATCCTGCGCCGGTACATGAAGTGCCTCTGCGACCAGAAGGTGGGCGGCACCGTCAAGGATGAGCGCTTCAAGCTGGAACTGCTCCTCAACCAGGCGGGCCTGACCGTGGGCAGCCGCGCCGTGGAACAGCAGGCCCATGCCCGCTCCGAAAAGACCGGCGGCCTGCCTGCCGCAGCCATCGAACTGCCCGACGGCACCATCGTCACCGGCAAGACCGGCCCCCTGCTGGGCGCGGCCTCGTCGGCGCTGCTCAACGCCCTGAAACAGCTGGCGGGCATCGACCAGGAGACCGAGCTGGTCTCCGCCCGCGCCATCGAGCCCATCCAGAACCTCAAGACTACTTACTTCGGCAGCAAGAACCCCCGCCTGCATACCGACGAGATCCTCATCGCTCTGTCCAGCTCGGTGGCGGACAACCGGGAGGCCGCCGCTGCATTGAATCAGCTGCCCAACCTCAAGGGATGCGATATGCATTCCACGGTCATCCTCTCCCGGGTGGACAGCGAGACCCTCAACTGCCTGGGCATCTATGTCACCTGCGATCCCGTCTATGAGGAGGAGGACCGCAAGTATCACAAGGCCTGAATCATCGGAATCTGCCTGAACCCTGTCAGGAGCCCGGCCCATGGCGGCCGGGCTCTTTTTGCAGCCTTCCTTATATATAAGTATAGGGAACAACAGAAGGCAGAGGAAAAAGGCAGCCCAGAATTAGTAGCCCCGACAGGGGAAAACCACCAGATACGGGGAACGGAAAACCGGCAGAAAAAAATCTCGAAAAAAATCGAAAAAAGGTGTTGACATTTGTCCCTCAAAGCAGTATTATAGACAAGCTGTCGCGCACGACGGCCCCTGAGAAAAGGCGAAAAGCCGGACATAACGAGACTTGCTCCTGATTGCAGGAGGCTCAGTTACCCGGCGGAAAACCTTGGACGGGACGCCGCAGGCACAGCGAAAAACCTCGAAAAAGTTCTTGACAAAAGGCTTCCGACGAGGTAACATAAATAAGCTGTTTTGATGAGGCACTGCCGCTTCGAGACAGCGCCGGCCGAACGGCCGGGCAGCTCAAAAAAATCTTCAAAAAAGTTCTTGACAAACGGAACTCAATGAGATATAATAAATAAGCTGTCCGCGAGAAACGGCCGGCACAGGACCTTGAAAATTGAACAATACTGAAACTTG
>CALXHO010000097.1 GCA_944388125.1 uncultured Gemmiger sp.
TGAACATGATGACCCTGTCCGCCGGCCTGTCCACCCTGAACGGCCAGTACACCACCAACTTCCCCGTTCTGATGGCAGGCAGCCTGCTGGCCATGATCCCCATGGTCATCCTGTACCTGATCTTCCAGCGCAACTTCATCGAAGGCATCGCCATGACCGGCGGCAAGTGATCCTGCTGTTTCCCGCCGCAAGGTAAACCGTAAACGTTTTTCGGCGAACGGCACCCGGCCCGGCGGCCGGGTGCCATTTTTTCGGCATCTGTGGTATAGTAAAGACTGTAATTCTGATAAGTAAGGAGGATGCCCTCCATGAGTATCCAGATCATCCCCGCAAAGAATCTCTTTACCCTGCACACTGCCCATACCAGCTATCAGATGTGGGCGGATGAGCGGGGGATCCTGCACCACCTGTATTACGGCCCGGCCATCGGCGACGACGACCTGCGCCCCACCGAGTTCTATTCCGACTGCGGCTTTTCCCCCAACCCCGCCGGGGTGGAGGTGCGGGACTATTCCCTGGACACCATGAGCCAGGAATACACCGGCTGCGGCGTGGGCGACTACCGCATCTCCTGCCTGAGCGTCTCCAACGGCGACGGCAGCCCTCTGGCCGACCTGCGCTTTGTGGAGGCAAAGCTTGTGCCCGGCAAGTATTCCCTGCCCGGCCTGCCCGCCGCCTTTGACGAGGACGGCGACTGCCAGACCCTGCGGGTTGTGCTGAAGGACCCCGTCACAGCCCTGACCGTCACCCTGCTCTACGGCGTGTACGAGAAGGCCGACGTCATCACCCGGGCGGCCATCCTGGAAAACGGCGGCACCGGCACCATCCGGCTGCACAAGGCGGCCTCCGCCTGCCTGGACCTGCCCTTCGGGGAGTGGGAGCTCATCCACTTCCACGGCCGCCACTGCATGGAGCGCCAGCCCCAGCGGGCGCCGCTGTCCTTCGGCATCCAGACGCTGCGCTCCGCCCGGGGCGCCAGCAGCCACCATCACAATCCCTTTGCCATCCTAGCCGCCCCCCACACCACCGAGGACGCCGGCGACTGCCTGGGCGCCATGCTGGTCTATTCCGGCAACTTCAAGATCGAGTGCGAGGTCAGCCAGCTGCACAGCACCCGTCTCATCGCGGGCATCAGCGACGACGACTTCTGCTGGACGCTGGCCCCCGGCGAGAGCTTCACCACCCCGGAGGTGCTGTTCAGCTACACCACCGGCGGCCTGGGGGAGCTGTCCCGCCAGTATCACCGATTTTTGCAGCACAGCATCATCCGCAGCCCCTGGAAGAACCGTCCCCGTCCCATCCTCATCAACAACTGGGAAGCCACCTACATGGACTTTGACGGCGAGCGCATCTACAACATCACCAGGCAGGCCCATGAGCTGGGCGTGGAGATGATGGTGCTGGACGACGGCTGGTTCGGCGAGCGGGCGGACGACACCAGCGGCCTGGGCGACTGGTGGGTCAACGAGGAAAAGCTGGGCTGTTCCCTGTCCGACCTCATCGGCCGCATCCGTGCCCTGGGCATGCGCTTCGGCATCTGGATCGAGCCCGAGATGGTCTGCCGCGGCACCAGGCTCTACGCCGAGCACCCCGACTGGGTGCTGGCCGCCCCCGGCCGCACCCCGGCTACCGGCCGCAGCCAGCTGGTGCTGGACATGGGCCGCAAGGACGTGGTGGACTGCCTGTACGGCATCTTCTCGGCCCTTTTGCGGGACAACGACATCTCCTACATCAAGTGGGACATGAACCGCAACATCACCGACCTGTACAGCCACGTCCTCCCCGCCGGCCGCCAGGGCGAGGCCGCCCACCGCTATATGCTGGGTCTCTACGACCTGCTGGACCGCCTGACCCGCGAGTTCCCGGAAGTGCTCTTTGAGGGCTGCAGCGGCGGCGGCGGACGCTTTGACGCAGGCATGCTGCAATACTTCCCCCAGATCTGGTGCAGCGACGACACCGACCCCATCCATCGTCTCAAGATCCAGTACGGCACCTCCTTCGGCTACCCGCCCTGCACCATGGGCAGCCATGTGTCGGCGTCGCCCAACCATCAGAGCGGCCGCCACACCCCGCTGAACACCCGCGCGGTGGTGGCCATGGCCGGGGCCTTCGGCTACGAGCTGGACCTGGGGCTGCTCTCCGAGGAGGAGAAGGCCCAGATCCGCACCCAGATCGACACCTGCCGCAAGCTCCAGCCCCTGCTCCTCGACGGCCGGTACGACCGCCTCACCGATGCCATGACCGACACCTGCTTCACCGCCTGGCAGCTGACCGCCTCCGACGCCAGCCGCGCGGCGGTCAGCCTGGTGGTGCTCAATCCCCAGGCCAATCCCTGGCCCATTCACATCACCCTCAAGGGCCTGGACCCCGACGCCCATTACCGGGATTCCCGCACGGGCAAGGTGTTCACCGGCGCGGCGCTGTGCCATGCCGGCCTGACGCTGCCCATCCTGTCCGGGGACTACACCGCGGTCCAGATCCTGCTGGAAAGGACGGATACCTGATATGACCAAACAGGAGGAATCCCGCTTTCAGGCCCGGCTGGCCCGCCATCACGACGAGCTGCGCTGGCTGTACATGGAACTGTACGACAACGGCTCCATGTTTGCCGAGCTGTGCGACCAGCTCCACCGCTTTGCCGACGAGCGGCGGCCCGTGCTGAAAAAGCGGGACGCTGCCCGGGAGGCGGAGCCCGACTGGTACAAGCACCGGGATCTGCTGGGTTCCATGCTCTACATCGACAACTTTGCCGGCAACCTGAACGGCGTGCGCAAAAAGCTGGACTATCTGGAGAGCGCCGGGGTGGACTGCATCCACCTGATGCCCTTTCTGGACACGGTGCCCGGCCGCAGCGACGGCGGCTACGCGGTGGCGGATTTCCGCACCGTGCGCCCCGACCTGGGCACCATGGACGACCTGCAGAAGCTGACCGATGCCTGCCACCGGAAAAACATCAACGTCTGCATGGACTTTGTCATGAACCACACCAGCTGCGACCACCAGTGGGCCCGCCGTGCCCGCGCCGGGGACGGCGAGTACATGAGCCGGTATTTCTTCTACGACAACCCCTCCATCCCCGCCGAGTACGAAAAGACGGTGCCCCAGGTGTTCCCCACCACGGCGCCGGGCAACTTCACCTACTTTGAGGACTGCGGCTACTGGGTCATGACCACCTTCTATCCCTATCAGTGGGACCTGAACTACCACAACCCCCGGGTGTTCAACGAGATGATGTACAATTTCCTGTTCCTGGCCAACCAGGGCATGGACATCATCCGCATCGACGCGGTGCCCTATATCTGGAAGGAGCTGGGCACCAGCTGCCGCAACCTGGACAAGGTGCACACCATCGTGCGCATGATGCGCATGATCGGGGAGATCGTCTGCCCCAGCGTCATCCTGCTGGGCGAGGTGGTCATGGAGCCGGTGAAGGTGGTGCCTTACTTCGGCACGGTAGATAAACCGGAATGCCATCTTTTGTACAACGTGACCACCATGTGCACCACCTGGCACACCGTCGCCACCCGGGACACCCGGCTGCTGCGGGGCCAGCTGGACAGCGTGGCCGGGCTGCCCAAGCAGTATCTCTTCCTCAACTACCTGCGCTGCCATGACGACATCGGCTGGGGCCTGGATTACCCCACCCTGCGGCAGTGGGGCATGGAGGAAGTCCCCCACAAAAAATACCTCAACGAGTTTTTCCTGGGCCACACACCGGGCAGCGTCAGCCGGGGCGAGCTGTACAACGACGACCCCACCACCGGCGACGCCCGTTTCTGCGGCACCACCGCCAGCATGTGCGGCCTGGAAACGGCCCGCACCGACGAGGAGCGGGCCCTGGCCGTCCGCAAGGACCTGATGCTTCACGCCATGATGCTGTTCCAGTCGGGCATCCCCATGCTGTACAGCGGCGACGAGATCGGCCAGCTCAACGACTACTCCTACAAGGACGATCCCGCCCGCGCCGGGGACAGCCGCTATATCCACCGGGGCAAACTGCCCTGGGACCGGGCGGCCCAGCGCAGCGACCTGTCCACCCCCGCGGGGCAGATCTTCTCCGGCCTGCATGAGCTGGAAAGCCTGCGCCGGGAGCACGTGGCCTTTGAGGCCTCCGCCGACGTGTGGACGCTGGATACCGGCGACATCTCGGTGCTGGGCATCGGCCGCTATTATGACGGCGAGATGCTGGCTGGCCTGTTCAACTTCGACACGGCGCCCAAGACCATCCCCCTGCCCGACGGCACCTGGCGGGACCTGCATTCCGGCGCCGAATACAGCGGCAGCGCTCCCCTGGAGCCCTGCGGCTATCTGTGGCTGCTGCACCTCTGAGTGCCCGCCGCCCCCGGCCGCCCGGCCATTGCCCGCACAGTCCCCGGCCATCCGGCCCCTGATTTCACCTTCTGCCCTGTCCGGCTTCCCGAATCCGCCGGACAGTCTCCATTCCCGTAAAGCCGCAGGCGTCTTTCCTGAAAAGGAAAGGCGCCTGCGGTCTTTTCTTTTGTCTCCGCCTCCGCTCCATCCCACCGGCTGTCTTGTCTCCCGCCGCTCCATTCCACCAGCCGTCTTGTCTCCCGGCAAGCCCCGTTGCCCCGCCGTCTGCCCCGGCAACCTTCTTTCCCGCCGTTCGCCGCCCTGCGCCGTCCCCGCCGGGGAGAGCCATTTCCCGGGCAGCGGACGTAAAAAAAATTCCCGGCCCTGCTCCTTGTGGGGCACGGCCGGGGTGGTTTCAGGTTTTACCGGGTCAGGGTGCGGGGGTCAGGGCAGCTGGGCGTAGCGTCCGGCGCTGAAGTCCTCGTCGGACAGGAAAGCCATGCGGTTGACCTTCCACATGCCGTCCTCCCACACCAGCTCGATGGTGCGGTGGTTGGAGATCTCCTTCTCCAGGCCGGTCTGGCGGTTGGTGGCGTAGGTCACAAAGGAACCGTTGTAGCGCACCAGGCCGTCGGAATACTGGATGGAGGATTCCTCG
>CALXHO010000098.1 GCA_944388125.1 uncultured Gemmiger sp.
TTCAAGTTCTCCACCTACGCCACCTGGTGGATCCGTCAGGCCATCACCCGCGCCATTGCCGACCAGGCCCGCACCATCCGCATCCCGGTGCATATGGTGGAGACCATCAACAAGGTCAAGAAGGTTTCCAGCCAGCTGCTGCATGAAAACGGTCATGAGCCTTCCGCCGACGAGATTGCCGAGCGGCTGGACATGCCGGTGGACAAGGTCCGCGAGATCATGCGGGTGGCCCAGGAGCCGGTCAGCCTGGAGACCCCCATCGGTGAGGAGGAGGACAGCCATCTGGGCGACTTCATCCCCGATGAGGAAGCCCCCGTCCCCGCCGAGGCCGCCAGCCAGACCCTGCTCAAGGAGCAGCTGGCCGACGTGCTCAAGACCCTGACCCCCCGTGAGGAGAAGGTCCTGCGCCTGCGCTTCGGCCTGGAAGACGGCCGTCCCCGCACCCTGGAGGAAGTGGGCAAGGAGTTCAACGTCACCCGTGAACGCATCCGCCAGATCGAGGCCAAGGCCCTGCGCAAGCTGCGCCATCCCAGCCGCAGCAAGAAACTGCGCGACTTCCTGGATTGATCCTTCTTGGCAGACCGCAGCTTTTCCCGGAACAGAACCATACCGGCAGCCGCCGCCCCGCAGACCGCGGGCGGCGGCTGCCGCTTTTGTGCCCGAGGCGCAACGCCGGGAGGAGAGAGAAGCGGGCGTCCCTTTGCAGAAAGGTCTGCCAGTCACTCGCACGATCCGGCACAGGGGCGTACCGGCCGGCGAGGAGCGGAAACCCTTTGCTTCCGACCCGCGTCCCGGCCTGAGGGGCGGCGGAGAGCAATGGCTGCTACCACATAGCGTGAAATTTGTCAAGCGTCAGCCCGCGCCATCTTTTGCCAAAATGACGGTACCGCCCGGCCTGGATGGATTTGTCAAGAGCGTTTTTTGACCCCTTACACGGCAAAATCACCAATTTAGTTACACGGACCCACGTGTTCGAAGTCTAATAAAAAATGCCGCCGAAATGCCGAAAAAGCGCTTGACAATGGGCCCTGAGTATCGTATACTGTCTTAGTATCACAAAAATGGAATAGAGCGCCCTAAAGACAGTTGACTGTGCAAGCCAAATCGAAAAGTTTGTGAAAAACGACGAAGATTTCCAGCATGGAGGACGGTTTTGAAAGTGCTTTGCCAAGTTTGTCAATCTTGAGAATAGGAGTGGTTGCATTTTATGGTAAAGGTCAAGCCCGTACAAAACGGCAGAACTACCAGAATGAGCTTTTCTCGGATCAACGAAGTGATCGGGATGCCCAACCTGATCGAGATCCAGAAAAACTCGTACAACTGGTTCCTGGAGGAAGGTCTGCGTGAGGTCTTCCACGATATTTCTGCCATCGAGGACTACACCGGCAACCTGGTTCTGGAATTCATTGATTTCCGCCTGGACAAACACCCGAAATATACCATTAAAGAGTGCAAGGAGCGCGACGCCACCTACGCGGCACCGCTGTATGTCACCGCGCGCCTGTTCAACAAGCAGACCGGCGAAGTCAAGGAGCAGGAGATCTTCATGGGCGATTTCCCGCTCATGACCGATTCGGGCACCTTCATCTCCAACGGCGCCGAGCGTGTCATCGTCTCCCAGTTGGTCCGTTCCCCCGGCGTGTACTACTCCTCCTCCAAGGACCGCACCGGCAAGGATCTGTTCACCGCCACGATGAACCCCAACCGCGGTGCATGGCTGGAGTATGAGACCGATTCCTCCGACGTATTCTATGTCCGTATCGACAAGAACCGCAAGCTGCCTGTCACCGTGCTGCTGCGCGCCCTGGGCCTGGGCACCGACGACCAGATCCGTCAGTTCTTCGGCGATTCCGAGCCCAAGATCAACGCTACCCTGGAGAAGGATACCACCCATTCCACCGAGGAAGGCCTGCTGGAAGTCTACCGCAAGCTGCGTCCCGGTGAGCCCCCGACGGTGGAAAGCTCCCGCAGCCACATCGACGCGCTGTTCTTTGATCCCCGCCGTTACGACCTGGCTCGTTTCGGCCGGTACAAGATGAACAACAAGCTCAGCCTGGCCCGCCGTATCATGGGCCTGCTGGCCGGCGAGGACGTCATCGCCCCGCTGACCGGTGAGCTGCTGGCCGCCAAGGGTGAGAAGATCACCCGCGAGAAGGCCGAGGCCATCGACGCCGCCGGTGTCACCCGCATGACGGTCCTCATCGAGCGCAAGGCCGAGGAGCCGCTGCCCTTCATCGTCATCTCCAACGGCTGTGTGGATGCCCAGCCCTTCTTCAGCTTCGACGTGGAGAAGGAAGCCGGCATCAACGAGCGCGCCTCCCTGGCCGGTATCCGGGAGATCCTGGATGCCACCTCCGATCCCGAGGAGCAGAAGGAGCTGCTGCGCAAGAACCACGACAAGCTCATCAGCCGCACCGTCACGGTGGATGATATCTTTGCTTCCATCAACTACCTGCTGGGTCTCGATCACGGCATCGGCACCACCGATGAGATCGACCACCTGGGCAACCGCCGCGTCCGCAGCGTGGGCGAGCTGCTGCAGAACCAGTTCCGCATCGGCTTCTCCCGCATGGAGCGCGTCATCCGCGAGCGCATGACCCTGCAGAACCAGGAGTCCGGCGAGATCACTCCCCAGAGCCTGGTCAACATCCGCCCGGTCGTGGCCGCCATCAAGGAGTTCATCGGTTCCAGCCCGCTGTCCCAGTTCATGGACCAGAACAACCCTCTGGCCGAGCTGACCCACAAGCGCCGTCTGTCCGCCCTGGGCCCCGGCGGTCTGTCCCGTGACCGCGCCGGATTCGAGGTCCGCGACGTTCATTATACCCACTACGGCCGTCTGTGCCCCATTGAGACCCCCGAAGGTCCCAACATCGGTCTGATCTCCTACCTGGCGACCTTCGCCAAGATCAACAAGTACGGCTTTGTGGAAGCCCCCTACCGCAAGGTGGACAAGGGTACCGGCCATGTCACCGACGAGGTCGTCTACATGACGGCTGACGTGGAGGACGAGTACATCGTCGCCCAGGCCAACGAGCCTCTGGACGAGAACGGCTACTTCGTCCGTCCCCGTGTTTCGGGCCGTCACCGCAACGACATTCAGGAATTCGCCCGCGAGCGCGTCGACTTCATGGACGTTTCTCCGCGAATGATGGTTTCCGTCGCTACCGCCATGATTCCCTTCCTCGAGAACGACGACTGTAACCGTGCTCTGATGGGCTCCAACATGCAGCGGCAGGCCGTGCCTCTGATGGTCACCCAGCAGCCCATCGTCGCCACCGGCATGGAGTACAAGGCAGCCACCGACTCCGGCGTCTGCATCCTGGCGAAGCGCGCCGGCACCGTCGAGTACGTCGACGCCGAGAAGGTCGTCGTCCGCTGCGAGGACGGTTCCGCCGACACCTACGAGCTCATCAAGTTCATGCGCTCCAACCAGGGTACCTGCGTCAACCAGCGCCCCATCGTCTCGGTGGGCGAGCAGGTCAAGGAGGGCGATGTCCTGGCCGACGGCCCCGCCACCAAGAACGGCGAGATCAGCCTGGGCAAGAACGCCCTGGTCGGCTTCATGACCTGGGAAGGCTACAACTACGAGGACGCCGTCCTGCTCAATGAAAAGCTGGTCCGTGAGGACGTCTACACCTCCATCCACATTGAGGAGTACGAGACCGAAGCCCGCGAGACCAAGCTGGGACCCGAGGAGATCACCCGGGACATCCCCAACGTGGGCGATGAGGCTCTGAAGGACCTGGACGACCGCGGCATCATCCGCGTGGGCGCCGAGGTCAATGCCGGCGACATCCTGGTCGGCAAGGTCACGCCCAAGGGCGAGACCGAGCTCACCGCCGAGGAGCGCCTGCTGCGCGCCATCTTCGGTGAGAAGGCCCGCGAAGTCCGTGACACCTCCCTGCGCGTGCCCCACGGCGCCTACGGCATCGTGGTGGACGTCAAGGTCTTCACCCCCGAAAACAGCGACGAGCTGCAGCCCGGCGTCCGGGAGCAGGTCCGCGTCTACATCGCCCAGAAGCGCAAGATCAGCGTGGGCGACAAGATGGCCGGCCGTCACGGCAACAAGGGTGTTGTTTCCCGCATTCTGCCGCAGGAGGATATGCCCTTCCTGCCCGACGGCACCCCGCTGGACATCGTGCTGAACCCCCTGGG
>CALXHO010000099.1 GCA_944388125.1 uncultured Gemmiger sp.
ACTCCAACTATAACCGATGAGGCCGTATCCTTCATCCTTTTTTATTCAACTGTCCAATATGTATTGTACTCCTACAAGGTATACTGATATCAGATTTGGAAGCATCTTGCCAAATTGCGCGTGATGCGGTACAATATATTGATTTATTCTGTGCTTTGCTGCCGGATCCTGTCAAACGGAACGATCCCGGCCGGCCGGAATATGGCCGGGCGCATCCGGTGCTTCCCGGCATCCCGAACAGAAATCCTCCCCGGTGAGCCGGAGACTCCTCCGGCCGGCTTGGGACGGTACGGCTTTTTGAGGAGGTTTTTGTAGATGAGAGTCGGGCTGGATATTGGTTCCACCACGATTAAATGCGTTGTCCTCAACGACGCAGACGAATTGGTATATTCTACCTACGAACGGCATTACAGCCATATTCTGGAAAAGGGTCAGGAGATCCTTTCCCGCATTGATTCCGATTACCTGCACGGGGAGAAGGCACTGATTGCCATCTCCGGTTCGGCAGGTATGGGCCTGGCAGACAGCTGCAGGGTTTCTTTTGTGCAGGAAGTGTTTGCCACCCGCGTGGCGGCAAACCGGCTTGCCCCCGGCACCGACTGCATTATCGAGCTGGGCGGCGAGGATGCCAAGATCCTGTTTTTGACCAACGGTACCGAAGTCCGCATGAACGGCAGCTGTGCCGGCGGTACCGGCGCCTTCATCGACCAGATGGCGACGCTGCTCAAGATGACCGCCGATGAGATGGACAGGGCGGCCCAGACGGCCACCCGCACCTACACCATTGCGTCCCGCTGCGGTGTGTTTGCCAAGAGCGACATCCAGCCGCTGATCAACCAGGGCGCCCTGGCGGGAGACATTGCACGCTCCATTTATCAGGCTGTGGTCAACCAGACCATCGCGGGCCTGGCGCAGGGCCGCCCCATCAAGGGCAATATCCTGTATCTGGGCGGTCCGCTGACCTTCTCCAGCGTGCTGCGCCAGTGCTTTGACGACACCCTGCATGTCAAGGGCACCTGCCCTGAAAACAGCCTGCTCTACGTTGCCCTCGGCGCAGCATATTATGCCGACGAAGCCTTCAGCCTCAGTGAGGTGGCAAAGCGCCTGACCGAGTACAGCGCCACTGCCACCTATGCCAGCCAGCCGCCGCTGTTTGCCAACAAGCAGGAGTATGAGGAGTTCCATGCCCGCCACATGAAGGCTACCGTGCCCTGCCTGCCTTTCGGTGCGGACTGCGGCCCGGTACATATCGGCATTGACTCCGGCTCTACCACCATCAAGCTGGTGGTCATCGATAACAACAGCAACATCCTGTTCACCAGCTACCAGCCCAACCTGGGCAACCCGGTTCCCATCGTGCGGGATGTGCTGACAAAACTGTATGAGAACCACCCCAATCTGCAGATTGCCAGCGTCACCACCACCGGCTACGGAGAGGCCCTTATCAAGAATGCTTTCCATGCCGATTTCGGCCTGGTGGAGACGGTGGCTCACTTTACTGCGGCCAAGTATTTCATGCCCAACGTGGATTTCATCATCGACATCGGCGGCCAGGATATGAAGTGCTTCAAGATCGAGGATGGGGCAATCAGCAATATCTTCCTCAATGAGGCCTGCTCCTCGGGCTGCGGCAGTTTCCTGCAGACTTTTGCGGAGGCGCTGGGCTACGACGTCAAGGAGTTTGCCGCTCTGGGCCTCTTTGCCGACCGCCCCGTCGATCTGGGCAGCCGCTGCACGGTGTTCATGAACTCCTCGGTCAAGCAGGCCCAGAAGGACGGCGCCAGCATCGAGAATATCAGTGCCGGCCTGTCCATCTCGGTGGTCAAGAATGCGCTGTACAAGGTCATCCGTGCTTCCAGCCCGGAGGAACTGGGCCGCAACATTGTGGTGCAGGGTGGCACCTTCTATAATGAGGCAGTCCTGCGCGCCTTTGAAAAGGAAATGAACGTGGAGGTCATCCGCCCCGATATTGCAGGCCTGATGGGCGCTTACGGTGCGGCACTCCACGGCAAGAGCAAGGTGATGGAAGGGCACATCAGCAGCGTGCTCACCCTGGACCAGCTCCGTGCCTTTGAGCAGAAGGTTACCTCGGTCCAGTGCAAGGGCTGCGGCAATCACTGCCAGCTGACCATCAATGTCTTTGCGGACGGCAAGCGCTTTATCTCGGGCAACCGCTGCGAGAAGCCCGTTACCGGCAAGGCCTCGGATGAATCCCTCGACCTGTACGCCTACAAGCTTGCCTTGCTGCTGGACTACAAACCGGTCAAGGGCAGCCGCAACAAGAAGATTGGCATTCCGCTGTGCCTGAATATGTATGAACTGCTGCCGTTCTGGCACAGCTTCTTCACCACTCTGGGCTTTGAGGTGGTCACCAGCCCGGTATCCTCCCGTGCCCTGTACCAGGAGGGTCAGGCGACCATCCCCAGCGATACTGCCTGCTTCCCGGCCAAACTGGCCCACGGCCACATTGCCGAGCTGGCAAAGATGGGCGTGGACGCCATCTTCTACCCCTGCATGACATATAATGTGGATGAGGGACTGGGCCAGAACCATTACAACTGCCCGGTGGTTGCCTATTATCCCGAGGTCCTGGCGGGCAACTGCCCGGAACTGGAGCACATCCCGTTCTTCTACGAGTACATTGATATTGCCCGCCGCAGAGATTTCACGGCCAAGATGCCCAAGCTGCTGGCCAAGTACTTCCCGGACGTGACCCGCGGTGAGGTCAAGAAGGCCATCGACGCCGCCTACGCCGAGTACACCCGTCATATGGCGCTGGTCCGGCAGAAGGGCGAGCAGATCATCGAGAAGGCCCGGGCCGAGCATCGCCGCATCATTGTGCTGGCGGGCCGTCCCTACCATGTGGACCCCGAGGTCAACCACGGCATCGACAAACTGATCCTGCAGCAGGGGGCAGCGGTCATTACGGAGGATTCCATCTCTGACCGTGTCCTGCCCTTCAAGACGTCGGTGTTGAACCAGTGGACCTATCACAGCCGTCTGTATGCTGCGGCCAAGTACTGCACCACCCAGTCGGACATGGATCTGGTGCAGCTGGTTTCCTTCGGCTGCGGCGTGGATGCCATCACCACCGATGAGACCCGCGAGATCCTGCAGGAGGGCGGCAAGCTGTACACCCAGCTCAAGATCGATGAGATCACCAACCTGGGCGCGGTCAATATCCGTCTGCGCAGCCTGTTTGCGGCCCTGGACGAAAAATCCGGCAAAGCCTGAGGCGTTTTGCCCGGCACCTATCACATGAGCGAGGGAATAAGTATGGAATATACGACACCCAATTTTACCAAGGACATGATCCATACCCACAAGATCCTGATCCCCAACATGGCGGTGACCCAGTTCCGCCTGATGGAGGCAGCTCTGGAACGGGAAGGATATCAGGTGGAGGTCCTGGGCAACTGCGGCAGTGAAGTCGCACAGCTCGGCCTCAAATATGTCCACAACTACACCTGCTACCCGGCACTGCTGGTCATCGGTCAGTTCATCGACGCCCTCAACAGCGGCAAATATGATCTGGACCACACGGCGCTGCTCATCACCCAGACGGGCGGCGGCTGCCGCGCCTCCAACTACATCAGCCTGCTGCGCAAAGCGCTGGTCAAGGCCGGGTATGGCAACATCCCGGTGGCTTCGCTGAACTTCTCCGGTCTGGAAAAGGACAGCGGCATCCCCCTGACCGCCAAGCTGCTGCGCAAGGTTATTGCGGCCATCTTCTACGGCGACCTGCTGGCCAGCCTGCGCAATCAGGTGCATCCCTACCAGAATGAACCCGGTGCAGCCGAGGCCATGACTGAAAAGTGGATCAAGACCATTCAGGGCTGGATGCATGAGGACAAGTATTACAGTGCCCATGACATGAAGGCCAGGTTCCCCGAGATCGTTGCCGACTATGCCACCATCCCCATTACCCGGGTGCCCAAGGTCAAGGTCGGCGTAGTGGGCGAGATCTACGTCAAGTACTCGCCTCTGGGCAACAACGATCTGGAAAAGTTCCTGGAATCCCAGGACTGCGAGGTCAACCTGCCCGGCCTGATGGGCTTTGTGGA
>CALXHO010000100.1 GCA_944388125.1 uncultured Gemmiger sp.
CCGTGCAGGCGCGCCACGGTGACCACATCGCCCACTTTGGCGTCTTTGAGTGTTTTCATCACAAATTCCTCCTTTTCTGATTGCCGTGCGCCAGCCGCGCCGGCGGTCAGATCATCACGCGGTTGGCCATCGTGCGGTCCAGGGCCACGCGGCTGTCCTTGACCTGTATGATCAGGCTGCCGCCCAGCTCGTTCACAACGGTGACATCGGTATTTACAACAAAGCCCATCTCCGCCAGATGCTGGCGGACATCGTCCTTGCCCGTGATCTTGCGTATGGTGACCGTCTCACCCGGTCTTGCCATGGAAAGCGGCATCATGGAAATCTCCCCCTTGTGTCCGCGCGTCGGTTTGCCGGGGCCGCCCCACGCGGCGGAGGCCTTGGTCCCGGCTGTTTTCATCTGGTAGTTTAGTATCGCTAACTAAAGTTGTCAAGCACTAATCAAAGATTTGTAAAAGCTGCCGAAATCCGTCCCGGCAGGCATTTTTTCTTTGTAGTTAATCACAACTAACAAATGTTGCGCATGGTAAATTGCATGGCAGCGTGTGCGTCTTTTGCCGTCTCCGGCCGTGGGGGGGCGGGCCAGGGGGCGGCCAGGGGACAGAGGCAAAAAAGCAGCAGACCGGCACATCGCTGGATGCACCGGGCTGCTGCCCTTCTTATAAGATCAATCATTCCGTGGCACGGGAGATGGGCTCCGGGGCCGCCCCCGCCCAAAAGCTTTCCCTGTCCGCCAGCCCGTAGGCCGGGGACAGCCAGGAGGCGCGCATGGGCTCCTCACCGGGAAGGGCGGGATAGGTGACGGGGAATGTTTCCTCCCCTGCAATACAGACATAGTCCTCCCCCGCCCCGGCCAGGATCTCCCCGAAGGCCACACTGCCGTCCATACTGTAAATATAGGGCAGGTCGGTGCGGGCGCCGGTCCGGGTGTCGATGCCGTAGTAGAGGGGCTCCCCTTGGTCGGTGTAGCCGGAGATCAGAAGTTTGCCGTCGTACACACCATAGAGGGCCTGGGCACCGGGGGCGTCGGCCTCCGCCTCCGAAAGCAGGCTGCCGTCGGTCAGGCTGTACCTCTGCAGCTTGTTCCCCGCCAGCACATAGTAATCCCCCTGCCCGCAGACGCCCCGGGCCTCCGCCGGATAGGAGAACAGCGTCGTCTCCTGCAGGGTGGTGAGGTCCAGGCGCCGCACCTGGGTAGTGTAGGTCCCGTCCAGGTCGGAAGAACCGGGCATGCAGGTGAGGATCAGGGACTGGCCGTCCCCGCCCGCAATGCGCTCCTCGTCCTCGGGCAGGGCGCACAGGGCAAAGACTCGGCCTTCCCCGTCCGCAGCGCAGAGGGTGCGGGCGTTGGCACCGGCGCTCTGGTCGGTGATGGTGAAGTAGAGGTAGGCGTCGTCCCGGGCAAAGCCGCCCCGGGGCAGGGTGCTGACCCAGCTGCTGGCCGGGAAGGCAAAGGCCTCCCGCCGGTCGCTGCCGTCGGGGTTCATGACCTGGATCTTGGGGGTGGCGTCCGCCCCCAGCAGGTCCACATAGTTGGGGCTGCCGCCCTGCAGCACGATGAGCCTGTCCCCCACCGGCACCGCCCGCAGCCCGTTGACAAAGGGATACCAGGCGGGGCAGGTATCGCTGTCGTGGGTGCAGTTGGGCTGGCTGCAGAGAACCACCTCCCGCCCCGTGGCGTAGTCCAGGTAGCACAGCAGGGCGGAGGCATCCTCCCGCTGGCGGAAGCTGTAATACCCCGTGTCCGACCCGTCCCCGCTGATGCCCGGCCGGTCGGCCAGACCTTCCACCTCCCCCGCGGGGGCAAAGTCCGCCGGGTCGGCATAGGTTCCCTCCGGCGGGTCGGCAGGCGCGGCAGGGTTGCCCTCCGGGACGGGGGAAGAATCGGACGCATCCGGGGATGCATCCTCCGCCGGGGGTTCCCCGGCAGCCGTCTCCCCCGGCTGAGCGGCGGGAGCGGACGGTGCCTGCTCCCCGGGGGTGCATCCCGCCAGGGCAGCGGTGGGGACCAGCAGGGCCATGAGAAGGGCGGGCAGAATGAGAGCCGCACGGCGGCGTCGGGCGGATCGTTTCATGGTGGGAACCACTCCTTTTCGTATTGGAATGGTTCCAGCCTACCGGGCAATTTCAGCAAAGATGTATCAATCCGCGTCCGCCGCGTACCCCAGCATGAGGCCCAGAGCCACTTTCAGGCCGGTGGGCAGGCTGGACAGGTCGATCCACTCCTGGCGGGTGTGCTCCAGCCCGCCGGTGACGGTGCCCACCGTGTTGGCGGGGATGCCCAGGGAGAGGGGGATGTTGCCGTCGGTAGAGGTGGGGGTGTACGTCGGCTCTTTGCCCGTAAAGGTGCGGATGACATCGGCGCTGCGGGCGGTGAGGGCAGCCAGGGCGGCCGGGTCCACCGGGCCGTTGCCGGGGCGGATGCCCAGCAGTTCCACCTCCAGGGCGCCGCCCTTGTCCTGCCAGTGGGAGAGGGCGGTGCGGAAGTGTTGTTCCATCTCCTCCAGGCAGTCCTGGGCGGTGGAGCGGAACTCATAGAGGATCGACGCCTCCTGGGGGATGGAGTTGACGGTGGTGCCGCCCTCGATCCGTCCCACGTTGTAGGTGGTGCGGGCCCGGGTGGGCGGGTCGATGCGGTAGAGCTCATCCACCAGCCCGCAGAGGATGCGCACCGCGCTGGGGCGGCCGAAATCCCCGTAGGAATGCCCGCCCCGGGTTTTGCAGGTTACCCGGTAGCGGTAAGACCCCACCGCCGTGTGACAGCAGAGGGGCAGGTAGAGGTCAAAGGAGTAGAACGCCCGGATGCGGCTGCCGTACCGGGCAAAGAGGGCTTTGGTGCCCTTCAGGTTGCCCAGGCCCTCCTCGCAGGAGTTGGCCGCGATGATCAGCCCGCAGGACAGAGGGGTGCGGTTCCGGATGAGATACCGGGCTGCCAGCAGCAGGTTGACCAGGTTGGCGGTATCGTCCCCGATGCCGGGGGCGTAGAATCGGCCCTCCCGTTCCTCCACGGGCAGAGGGTCTTTGTCGGGAAAGACGATGTCGGTGTGGGCAGCAAAGACCACCAGGTCCCCGGCGCCGTCGTCCCCCAGAGGGCAAAGGACGTTCTTGGCCTCGTCCAGGGTGACCCCCTCTGCCCCCTGGGCGATGAGCCAGTCCCGGCAGAAGGCCGCCCGCCGGTCCTCCTCCCCGGTGGGGGAAGGAATCTGCCCCAGGGTGCGGAGCAGCTCCTTCTGCTCCTCCCGGCAGGACCGGGCGTAGGCTTCGATGCGGGCTTTGGTCTGGGCGTTCATGGCAGTTTTCTCCCTTTTGTATGGTATGTTCCCATTATGGCGGCGGACGGGGTTTCCGTCAAGACAAAACCGCCCCCGCTCCGGCGCAGGGCACAGAGCGGGGGCGGTCTTAACTTTCAGCAGGCAGAATTACTTCTGCTTTTTCTCCTCGTCCAGACGGTCGAGCAGATCCCAGACGCCCAGCATGTACTGGATGCCCAGGGCACGGTCATACT